>JAJZFO010000017.1 GCA_021805305.1 Actinomycetes bacterium
AGACCATCGCCGTCACGCCCATCGAGACGGCGATGGGCCGCAGCCGCTCGCGCACCGGGGCGCGCGAGCCCAACCACGTCCACGCGATGAAGACCAGGCCGAGGGCGGCCGGGGCCTTCACCGCCGCCGCGCACGAACACACCACGACCGCCCAGATCAGGTGGCGGCGCAGGGCCAAGACCACGCCCCACACCAGCAGGGCCGCCATCAACGCGTCGTTGTGGGCCCCGTCCACCAGGGTGATGAGCACGATGGGGTTGAGGGCGCTCAGGGCGAAGGCCTCGCCGGGGTCGCGACCGAGACAGCGCGCCAGCGCGCTCACCCCGAGTCCCAGCGCCACCACCGCCACGACCTCGAGGAGGCGCAGCCCCACCACGGTCGCGAGCTGGTTGTGCTGCGCGACCCGGTCGATGGTGCCGTCCAGGGTCAAGAAGAACGGACCGTAGGGGGCGGGGGCGTTGCCCCACAGGGGATCCACCGGGTTGACGAACGGGCTCGAACCCAGTGAGAAGGGCCCCAGGACGTAGGGGCTCAAGTGGTAACTCGTCATCTCACCCTGGGCGGCGTAACTGAAGACGTCGCGCGAGAACATCGGCGGCGCCACCACCATCGGCGCCGCCCACATCGCGAACATCCACCACAGCGAGCGCAGGGGCGCCCCCGGGTGCAACTGGAGGATCTCCACGAGGCGCAACCACACCCGCATCAAGAGCAGGAGTCCGCCGTACCCCAGGACCACGGACAACAACAGGGTCACCTGGGTCGGCGACGTCGAGATGGCGCGCGCCGGCTCGCCGAAGAACCACGTGCCGGCCATGTCGAGCTTGAGCGGCGAATTGGGGAACGAGCCCGCCGCGAAGAGCAGGCACATCGCGAAGAAACCGATGACCGCGGGCTGCCAGAGGAACTCCCAGCCCTCGAAGGAGCCCGGTCGGAAGCGACCGAGCGGGGTGTAACGCCGCTCGAGGAGGGAGATTCCCGATTCGAGCTCGTGCGCCACGCGCTCGTAGCCGCGGTGCACCCCGCGCGCGATGCGCACCGCCGTATGAGACGAGGAGCCATTCACGACTAGCCACCGTAGTCCCCGCGGGGACCACGGGGCGTGGTCAATTCAGCGCGACTGAATTGACCGTGGTGGGCCGGGAGGGATTTGAACCCCCGTAGGCAAAGCCGTCTGGTTTACAGCCAGATCCCATTGGCCGCTCGGGCACCGACCCGTGCACGAGCCTAGTGCGTCGGGTCGCGAGCGTTCCAATGGGCGGTCCTAGACTTCGCCCATGCCTAGTTTTGACATCGTTTCCGAAATCGACATGCAAGAGGTTCGTAACGCCGTCGATCAAGCCAACCGCGAAGCGTCGACCCGCTTCGACTTCAAGGGCACCGGGGCCACCATCGAGGTCGCCGAGAAGGAGCTCACCCTCAGCGCCTCCACCGAGGACCGCTTGCTCGCCCTCCTCGACCTCTTGAAGGAGAAGATGGTGAAGCGCTCGGTCTCGCTCAAGTCGATCGACCCGGGCAAGGTGGAGGTGGCCAGCCACGGGAGCGCCCGCCAAAAGGTCGCCCTCAAGGCGGGTATCTCTCAGGAGGTGGGCAAGAAAGTCAACAAGATGGTCAAGGAGATGGGGGTCAAGAACCTCAGCTCCTCCATCCAGGGCGACCAGGTCCGCGTCACCGGTAAGCAGCGCGACGACCTGCAGACGGCGATTGCCGTCTTCAAGGAGGCGGACCTCGACGTCCCCCTCCAGTTCACGAACTTCCGCGACTGATCCGTTCGCGCGCTCGCTGGGCGCGCACCGAGTGCCGGGCCCGCGCGGGGCGCTGACCCGGGTGAAAGATGCGGTTGAACAACAGCATCTTGAGCACCCAGAAGACGGCGAAGGCCGCAATGTTGGTGCCGCCCACGACGGCGGTGTTGATGAGGTGGACCCAGTGGTGCGAGTGCACCACGTGGCGCGCGTACGTCGCGCCCACCAGCGAGAAGGTCACGCCCAAGGACGACATGGCCACGTAGGGCGCCACCTCCCGGCGCCACTGACTGCGCCCGCGCTTGCCCCAGGCCCAGCGCCGATTGAGGTGATAGGCCGGCAACATGGCGACCACGTTGGCGAAGAGCGTCGCCTGGACCTCCCCCGGGATGATCTTGAAGCCGTAGGTCACGAGGATCAGACTCTCGGAGATCGCCGTCGAGATCAGGGAGGTGGTGGTGAAGCGGATGAGTTTCTGGCCCTGGTAACTGCGCGCCCACTCGCGCAGTTCACGCCAGTTCCGAGGCACCCTGCTTTTCTTCCTCTTCGCGCAAATGCTCGTCGATCTCGTCGAGGGGGTGAGTGTGGAAGATGCGGTTGAACAGCAGGATCTTCAAGACCCAGAACACGCCGAAGCTGACCAGGTTCATGCCTCCGACGAGGAGCGTGTTGACCGAGTGGTCGAGGTCGTGACTGTGCACGAAGGTCTTCACCCAGGAGGCGCCGAGGAGCGAGAAGGCGATGCCGGCGAAGGACATCATCCAGTAGGGCAGGACTTCCTTGCGCCAATGACTGCGCCCGCGCTTACCCCAGGCCCACATGCGCGTCAGGTAGTAGGAGGGCACGATCGCCACCACGTTGCCGAACAGCGTGGCCGAGAGAATACCGGAGATGATGTGGAACCCGTAGACGGTGAGGATGGTGCTCAACGAGACGGCCGTCGTGATGGCCGAGGCCGCCGTGAAGCGGATGAGCTTCTTGCCCTGGTGGGTTCGGGACCAGGCGACGACGTCACTCACGGTAATGCGCACCCCTCAACCTTAGTTCCTGCACCGCGGCGCTCCGGGGCTGACACAATGGACCAATGTCCGAAGCCCTCGATTTTCTCGTTGACCTGCTCGATCTCGAAGCCATCGAAGTCAACATCTTTCGCGGCAAGCATCCCGCGGGGGAACGCCAGCGCACCTTCGGCGGCCAGGTCGCGGCGCAAGCCCTGATGGCGGCCGGGCGCACGGTCGAACGCGGCCGCGTACACTCCCTGCACTCCTACTTCTTGCGGCCCGGCGATTCGAGTGCCCCGACCCTCTACGAGGTGGACCGCATCCGCGACGGCCGCAGTTTCACCACGCGACGCGTGGTGGCGATACAGCACGGTCGCGCCATCTACAACATGCAGGCCAGTTTCCACGACGACGAGGTGAGCCTCGAGCATCAGGTGACGATGCCGGTCGTCCCCGCCCCCGAGTCCATCCTGCCCCTGCCCCAACGCCTCGCGCCCGATGCGGGCGTCGCGCAGGACTGGAGTCAGTTGTCGCTGCCGATCGAACAGCGCTACGTGGGCGAACTGCCCTGGTCGAGCCAGCACTCGCGCGAGCCCCGGCAACGGCTCTGGATCCGCGCCGACGGTACCCTGGGTGACGACCCGTTGCTGCACGCCTGCGTCGTCACCTACGCCAGCGACATGAACCCCTACGACGTGATCCTGGCGCCCCACGACGTGAGCTGGGACGACGGCAGTTTCATGGCCGCGAGCCTGGACCACTGCATGTGGTTTCACCGCGACCTGCGCGCCGACGAATGGATGCTCTACGACATGGATTCGCCCATCGCCCACGCCGGTCGCGGTCTGGCGCGCGGCTTCTTGTTCGACCGCGACGGACGACTTCTCGTCTCACTCGTCCAGGAGGGTCTCACGAGGCTCCGGCGAGCCCCGAGCGACTCCCCCGCGTCCTAGCGACGACGACCCGCCGCGGTCCGCTAACGCTGGAGGGTCTGACCCGGCACCGGCCGATAGCCCGGGCACGTGTGGCGCAGCGTGGGGACCAGGGCGGGGTTCTTGGTCACCACGAAGAGTCGATAGGCGGACACCACGTGGCAGAGTTCGGCGAGACTCCCCTGTTCGGCCGAGGCCCACTCGGGGAACGACACCCCCGAGTGCGGGGGCTTCACCACCCCGTAGGCGCTGTAGTCCCACGTCAACGCGGACCAGAAGTCGCCGAGTTTGTCGTCCGCGGGGACCGAGTACTGCCAGAAGACGAAGGGCTCACCCGCGTGCGAGAGCGTGGTGACCGTCTGCACCATCATGGGCGTGGGGAAGGTGGAGCCGATGAAGGCCCAGTGCCACGGGAACGGATACGGCGTCTCGTGACTGATCCCCCAGAGCGTCGCGCTCGAACCCACGAGCGCGAACGCCACGCGCGCCACCACGCGCGCGTGTTGACGACGCACCCCGCGACCCAGACCCCCCACGACGTCGGCGACGACGACGAAGGGGACCCAGGCGACGGCGCACGTGGCCAACCAGAGCATCTTGGTCGCGTAGTAGGACCAGGCGACGCCCCCGGGGTGGTAGGTGTGCATCCACGCCACGCACGCGGCGAGAGCGGCGTAGGTGATCAGGACGAGTGAGCGCACCGCGCGCTGGCGCCGACTCGGCGCCACGACCACCGGCACGAGCGCGGCCACGAGCACGACGACGCCGAGCCCGTAGAAGAGGCGCGCGTTGCCCGCCACGATCCCCCCGGGCGATTGCAACTGGGCCACCAGGGTCGAACCCTTGACGAGCATGACGCCCCCGATCGACGCGAGGGCGACGAGCGCCAGGGCGACCGTGGCCCGGGTGACCCCGACGCCCCCCGACGTCGTCGTCGCGGCGCGCGCGCGCAGGTGCCGCACGCCGCTGACGACCCCCGCCACCGTGGCCACACCGGGGATCACGGCCAGGAACGTCCAGGACCCCACCGTCAACACGAGTGCCGCCACGACGAGGACCAACGACACGTTGTCGTACTCGCTGACCAGGCGCATCCCGAGCACCATTCCCGCGAGGGCGAAGACGAGGGCACCCATCGCCGAGAGGAAACCGCCGGAGGACCCGAGGCCGA
>JAJZFO010000268.1 GCA_021805305.1 Actinomycetes bacterium
GCGATCAACAGGCGCTGCACGAGTCACTGCGCGACGGCGGCGCCCTGGAGGTCATCGAATATCCGCGTCACGACGCGAGGTGAGGCTACAGCGACCCGAGTTCCTGCGCGCTCAGGGTCGTGGGCTGACGCGGACGTCCGAGGTAGTACCCCTGTCCGACGCGCACGCCCACTCCGTCCACGGCGTCGAGTTGCGCCTGGGTCTCGATGCCTTGAGTGATCAGCGTGCAGTTGACCTGGTCCGCCGTGCGGATGAGCTGACGGATCAGTCGCTGCGTCGAACCGTCGCCGTTGGCCAGCGAGATCGGCCACTCGTCATTGAGCTTGGCGAACTGAGGTCGCAACTCGCGCATGAGAGAGACGCTATTGGCGTTGGGCGCGAGTCCCGTGAGGGCGAGGGCCGCGCCCTGGGGCAGTTCGCCACTCCACTTGAGGAACGCCACGCCGGTACGCACCGTAGCGATATCGACCTCGAGCACGACCGGCCGTGAGGCGTCGGCGAGGATCTCCTCCAGCGCACCACTGCTCACAAGGTCGACCGAGACGTTGAGGGCGAGCCACGCCCCCGGCGGAAGCGATCGCGCCGCGGACACCGCAGCACGCGTCATACGGACCTCTAGCTCGAGTCCCTCGCCGCGGCGCGCCGCGGCGGCCAACCAATCGTCGGGGGCCACGCCATCGTCGAATCGGGTCAAGGCCTCGAAGCCGACCTCCTGCTGGGTGGCCAGGTCCCAGATGGACTGGAACACCGTGTGAAAGGCGGCGAACCTCCCCTGCGCGACGAAGGCGGCGACGTCACCCTCTCGCAGAATCTCCGACGATGGGCTCAGCTGCGCGAGGGACGCCTCCAGATCGGCGGTACCGCTCAGGGACGGCACGCGGGCGCTGCGCATACCCGGGTCCAGAGTTCCGAAGTGCAGCACGGACGCCCAATCGAGCGCCGGGGGATGCGCCACCACCGCCGCGGGGCTCATCGCGACGTGCGCCGTCGGCTTGACCGGCTTGTAGAGCCGCGCCTTGACGTGGCGCCACGTGTCGGCGACGGAGTGGCGAAGCCCGATGAACGCAACGATGGCGTAGGAGACCATTACCAGGTTGAGGGCCGCGTACGCGCCGTTGTCCCATCGGTGGCCGAGGACGTCGCGCCAGAGAGTGAAGCCGGCGAAGACCGCCATCACGTAGGGCGAGACGATGAACAACAGGCTCGGCACCGTGCGATCCTGTACCTTGGGCGTCCGACCGAAGACGCTCTTGTCGCCGACGAGGACCTGAACGATGGAACTGCCCACTCCCGCGAGGTTGACCGGCAACAGGATCAGATTGAGGCCGTAGATCCGCAGGACGTCGAGGCGACGGTAACCGTTGGCGCGGAGGTCGTTGGCGACCGCGACGAAGTAGGGCAGCGGTATGACGGCCAACTGAGGCAGGAGGAGCGCGCTGTTGAACGGATAGACCAGAAGCAGGACCAGGGAGAGCGAACTCCAGGCGATCGAGGCCATGTAGTTGAGGCGGACGAACGTCTCGCCGAAGCGCGTCGGTTCACCGCGGCGGCGTCGGCCACGGATCTGGCGACGCAGCTTGGGCAGGATGAGGAGTCCGCCGTTGGCCCAGCGTCGCCGCTGGATGCTCAGTGCTCCGAAGTCGGGGGGCGTGGCCGAGTAGCTGAGGCGTTCGGGGTAGTTGAGGACCTGCCAGCCATGCTCACGCAGGTCGATCGTCGATTCGGTGTCCTCGATGACGGTCCGGTCCTGGATGTAGCGATGCACCTCCCAATTCCCCACGTGCGTCGTCGTGCGGATCTCGTTGAGGGCTTCCTTGCGCAACACCGCGTTGGCTCCCACCCAGAAACCGGCGTCGTAGTGTGACATCCCCTGGTGCGCGATGTACTGGATGTCGGTGGTGGCGCCCGCGATGGCCTCGAGGCGGGTCGCGGCACCGGGGTAGGAGCTATAGGGCGTCTGGGCCACGGCGACGCGCTGGTGCTCGCCCTGCTCGAGGAGATGGACCAGGCGTAGGCAGTACTCGGGAAGAAGAACGCTGTCCGCGTCCAGGGTCAGCACGTAGTCCGGATCGGGCACGAAGAGGTCGCGCGCACCTTGGGTGGTGGGCAGCAGTATCCGCCCTCCCACCGTCTCGATGTCACGGTAGCTCTGACCCATCAGGCCGATGTAGCTGTTGAGGTTCATCGCCTTGTTGGCCTCGTGCGACAGGTTCGCGTACTGCTTGCGTTCGAAGCTGTTGAGATCGGCGCGGAAGGTCCAGGCCAGGCGCCGATAGAGCTGGTGGACGCGGGTCGCGGGCAAGACCACCCCCTGGCCCATGGCGCCGCGCAGGGCCGCCGCGGTCATCGCCAGATCGGCGGCGAGGCCGCGCAGGACGTGGTCCGCGAAGAACTCGTCGGCGTGGTCGACGATGGGGGTCTCGTGGGCCAGAGCGTCCAACCAGGTGACGGCGAAGTCGTAGTGCGCGGCCAACTCCGCCATGTGCGACTCGCCCAGCGGCGTCGCGCCGAGGGAGTTCTCGAAATCCTCGAGGGCGTCGTTGAACCGAGTGCGCGGCACCTCGAGGATCGCCTGGATCTCCCCCGGGAGACGTCGGGCGGTCTCGAGGAGCTCTCGGTCGTGCGAGTTCGTCGGCGCGACCGGATCATCGATGAGGAGCGTGACGCGAATGAAGGGGTACTCCTGAAGGGCCGCGGACAACAGGGTGTTGCGAACGAAACGCTCCTCCTCGCGGTACGAGGGCACGATGACGCTGAGCGACGGCATCGAAGAAGCGAAGAAGCTGTCGAGCACCGCGCGCGGTACCCGGGCGTGGTCGCGAACACGATAGAAGTAGCCCAGACGACACACCAGGTACGACAACGCCGAGGCGGTGAGGAGACTGACGACGACGAGGTACGAGACAGCCTCGATCTTGGCCCGCAGGGTGTGCGCGCCACCGTCGATGAACTCACTCGTCAGCCACGGCACGAAGTAGGCGACCCACGCCAGCACGGTGCCGATCACCGCGAGGCGTCCGAGGGCGATGCGGCGATCCCCCACCGGACCCGCCACCGCGGGCAGCGGCTCGCTGCGACGCCGCAGAGTGAACGGTCGACGGGGACGACGGGTGGGGGCTGACGGGGGTACGGACACGAGGTTCTCCGAGCTTCGGCGACGGGCGGTGAAACGGCACTTACCCTGGGGGGCGCAACTGATAGCCTGAGAGGCCCTGCCACTTTAGGCCATCTTCGACGCCGAGCACAATTCGACGTCGTTGGGACTCCTCGCGTTGTGTCGCGATTCGTATGGTCGGGCTAGCCACGAGATGAGTCGGAACACAGGAGCGATGACCGAAACCAACGCCACCACACCCCTCGATGCCACCGACGCCCCCGACGCGCCGCAATTGTCGCCGTGGCGCGTCGGCTTCGCCGTGTTGCTCCTCGCGGTCGCGCTGGGCGGGGCCACGTTTTGGGTGAAGGACCAGGTGGCGGGCGCCACTCACACCGTCACCAAAACCACGTGGTTCGCCCCCTACGTGGACACGACCCTGACCCCCACGCTGCAATTCCAGGATCCCGCGTCCAATCCGGCTCGCCAGGCGGTCCTCGGCTTTGTCGTCGCGGCGTCGTCGCATTCGTGCGTCCCGTCCTGGGGTGGCAGCTATTCATTGAACCAAGCCGAATCCCGACTCAGCCTCGACAATCGGATCACCCAATACGAGTCGATCGGCGGTTCGATCGTCGTCTCCTTCGGGGGTCGCAGTAACACCGAGCTCGCGCTGGCCTGCACCGACACCGCGGCCCTCACCTCCGACTACCTCACGGTGATCCGGCGCTATCACGCGAGCGTCATCGACTTCGATCTCGAGGGCGCGGCGCTCGACGACTGGTCCTCGGTCGAGCGCCGAGCGCTCGCGATCGCCCGGGTGGAGAGTTCCGTCGCGGCCCGCGGTGGGCACCTCGCCGTCTGGTTGACGCTGCCCACCGAGACCGACGGTCTCCAGGCCAACGCCCTGAGCGTGGTGAGGGCGTTCCTGCACGCGAAAGTCGCGCTCGCCGGGGTCAACGTCATGGCCATGGACTTCAACACCACGCCCGCCCACATGGGTCTCGCGGCGGAATCTGCGCTCACCTCCCTCGAGAGCCAGCTCGCCAGCCTTTTCCCGCGCTACGGGATCAACATGTCGGCCGGTGAGCTGTGGAACCATCTGGGCGTGACCGTGATGGTCGGCCAGAACGACCTCGCGACCCAACGCTTCACCGTCACGGACGCGCGGACGCTCACGTCGTTCGCCTCCCGCCAGCACCTCGGACGGGTGTCGATGTGGTCGCTCAATCGCGACGCCCAGTGTGGCGCCGCCTACGCCGAGGTCGGCGTACTGTCGAACACCTGCAGCGGCACGGCGCAAAGCGCACTGGAGTTCACTCACGTCTTCTCCAGCCTCACCGGGACCCCGGGACGGTCGCCCGCGGTGGCCCCTCGGGCGACCAGCGGCGTACCGGACAATCCCGCCACCAGTCCTTATCCCATCTGGCAGCCCGGTGTCCCCTATCCCCTGAACTACCTCGTCGTGCGCGACGGCAACATCTACCAGGCCAAGTGGTACAACGTGGGACAGGACCCCGCGGCCCAGGTCCAGTACGACTGGCAGACGCCCTGGCTACTGATCGGACCGGTGCTGGCGGGTAACGTCGCGCCCACCACCACTACCCTGGCACCCTCCACCTACCCCGCGTGGTCGCCGACCACGCACTACACGGCGGGTGAGCGCGTCCTGCTCGACGGCCTTCCCTACCAAGCCAAGTGGTACAACACCGGCGACTCCCCGGCCGCCGAGGCGACGAATCCC
>JAJZFO010000185.1 GCA_021805305.1 Actinomycetes bacterium
CGGGGCCACGGCCGGTGAGGTGGAGGCCCTCGTCAGCCGGGCGCGCGCCCGAGGTCTCGACGTGCGCGGGCTCATGACGGTGGCCTCGCCGGAGTCGGCGTTGGCCGTGGCGCAGTTCGCCCGGCTTCGGCGGATGGCGGAGGACCTCGGCCTGCGGGGACGTTCGATGGGCATGAGCGAGGACCTCGAACTCGCCGTCGAGCAGGGCAGCACCGAAATCCGCGTGGGTCGCGCGTTATTTGGCCCACGAACCACCCCCAGGGCGCTGGCCTAACATAGAGCCGGGCGTAAGAGCCGCGAGGAGATGTAGATGAACGACAAGAGGCGCAAGGCGCTCGGCTTCCTGGGTCTCGTGGAGGATGACTACAACGAGTACAGTGCCGCCGAGGCCCAACGACCCTTCAGCGATGACGTTCGCGAGGAGCCGGCCTGGGCACCGCGTCAGAGCGCACCCGCGCGCCCCAGCGCCCCGGCGCCGCGCATCAATCCCACGCCGGCGCCCCGTAGCGGTCCCGCGCCGCTGCGACCCTCAGGGGCGGGTCCTCGTCCGGCCACGATCTCATCGTTCGACAACACCCAGCCGGCGGCCCGGCCGCGACCGGCCGCGCCCGTGAGTTCCTCGGGCATCCGCGGGGTCGCCACGTACGCGGGGGTCCAGGACATTGAGATCATGACCCCCTTCGAGTTCAACGAGTGCCAGCGCATCACCGACCAGGTTCGCCTCAATCGCACGGTGATCCTGGTGGTGACCCAGTGTGGGCCGGCCGTCGCGCGACGGCTCATCGACTTCGCCGCGGGGACGGCCTACGCGCTGCGCGCGACGGTCGAGACCTTGGAGAAGGGTGCGGTCTACGCCATCGCCCCCCACGGCGAGAGTCTGAGCCCCGAGGTTCGCGCGCGCCTGGTGGCGTCGAACTACTCGTCAGTCGGTTACTAGTGAGTCTCATTCGACTGCTGCTCGAGCTCTACATCTGGATCCTGATCATCTCGGCCCTGCTGAGCTGGTTCCCGACGACCTCGTCCCAGGGAGGCTTGGCGACCACCAAGCACGTGTTGGCGCGCTTGACCGAGCCCGTGCTGCGACCGCTGCGACAGATCATCCCGCGGCCGAACATCGGGGGCGTCGGCGTCGATTTCTCGGTGTTGGTGGCCGTGATCGTCCTGCAGATCATCGCCTCAAGTATTTGATCGGTGACCCTCTGAACGTGGGGTCGGAGGTAGGGTAGTCGTCATGGAAAGCACCGACACTCCTCGTTCCGCTCTCGACGAAATCAAGACCGTCGCCTTCAAACAGGGTCTTCGCGGTTACGTCGTCGACGAGGTCGACGAGTTCTTGGATCGCGCGGCGGCGGAGGTCGACCAGATCCGCGAGCAGATGCACCAACTGCGCCAGCAGTTGCGTCAGGCGGGCGAGAGGATTCGTCAGCTCGAGGGTTCGGGCGCGGCCGCGAGTCAGGCCACGACTGCGGTGCCCTTCGTCGCACCCGCGCCCGCGCCCGCGCCCGCACCGGCGCCCGCACCGGCGCCCGCACCCGCACCGGTCGCGAGCTCGACGGCGGGTGCCGAGCAGGTGACCGCCATGATCGCGATGGCCCAGCAGTTCATCGACCAAGCCCAGCAGGAGGCCGAGATCCGTGCGCGCGAATTGACCGTCGCCGCCCAGGAGCGCGCCCGCGAGATCGTGGCCGAGGCGCGATCACGTGCGGAGGACGAGGTGACCCGACTCAATGGGCTCAAGCAGCGACTGAGCGAGGACGTGGTGCTGCTCACGCGTCAGTTGGATCAGGAGCGCACGCGCCTGTCGACGATCCTGGCCGAATTGGCCAAGTGGGTGGAGGACTCCCTGCACGTGGGCGCGAGCGCCACCTCGCACGTGCCATCCGCACCCACGCCGACTACCGCACCGGCGCCCGCACCCGCACCCGCACCCGCACCCGCACCCGCACCCCCCGTGGCATCGCCCTCGGCGATGCCGGAGCGCCCGGTCGCCCCACCGCCCGCACCACCGGCGACGGGTCAGATCCTGAGTTTCGATCCGATGAGTGACGGTCGCGCGTAGCACGCCCTCGGGCTGCTAGGGTCGGCGCGCTGGTTCACACCGTCCAAGGGGGTCGTTCATGCCGTCAAGTGCCCGAGTTTCGACGAAGAAGACTGTGGCCAAGAAGGCGGCGGCCACGAAGAAGTCGACTCCCGTGAAGAAGGCGCCCCGCACCGTGACCACGAAAGCGTCGTCCGTCTCGAAGAAATCCCCAACCCCCCAGGCCCCGGCCAAGAAAGCAGTTGTCAAGAAGACCGTGAAGAACGTTGCACCACTGAAGAAGACCGCACCGACCGCCGCGTCGAAGACCGCATCCGTCAAGGCGACGGCTAAGTCATCTCCGGCCAAGGCCGCCGCTGCCAAGGCCGCCGCCGCCAAGGCCGCCGCCGCGGCCAAGGAACGAGAGGCCAAGGCCAAGGCCGCCGAACGTGAGAAGGCCCTGGCCGCCAAGGCCAAGGCCGCCGCCGCCGCCAAGGCCGCCAAGGAGCGCGAGGCCAAGGCCAAGGCCGCCGAACGTGAGAAGGCCCTGGCCGCCAAGGCCAAGGCCGCCGCCGCCGCCAAGGCCGCCAAGGAGCGCGAGGCCAAGGCCAAGGCCGCCGCCAAGGAGAGGGAGATCCAGCGAAAGGCGCGCGAGAAGGCCGCCATCGAGGCGAAGAAGCTTCGTGAGGTGGAGGCCAAACGTAAGGCTGTCGAGGCGGAGAAGCAGCGCAAGCTGCGCGAGATCGAACGGCGCAACCAAGAGGAGCTCAAGCGCCAGGAGCGCCGAGAGGCCGAGGAGCGCCGGCGCCAGGAGGCGCTCGATCGTAAGATGCACTCCAAGCCGTACGCCGACGAGCCCGAGTTCCTCGAGGAGTTGCGCGGTCTATTGCTCGAGGCCCGTGCGTCGACCCTCCAACAGATCGCCGTGAGCGACGAGGAGGCCAACGAGATGCTCGTGGATCGCGAACGTCTCGAGTACGACGACGAGGACGGATCGAGCGTCGCCTCGGACATCCAGCGCGACCAGCTCAAGGACTTCGCCAGCTCGCTGCGTCTCAAGGTGGACGAGATCGACGTGGCCCTCGCGCGTATCGACGACGGGAGTTACGGTCGCTGCGACGAGTGCTTCGAACCGATTTCCAAGGCCCGCTTGCAGTTCCAGTTGCCGGTCTTCACCTGCGTGACGTGTCGCGCCAGCGTCTAGGGAGCCGCGTCAATTCCGCCGTCGTCGGCTGGGCCCTGTCGGTGGCCCTCGTGGACACCCTGAGCAAGTGGTGGGCGCGTCACGCCCTGAGTGCGCACGACGTGCACGTCGCGGGACCACTCTGGTTCCGATTGACCTATAACAGTGGCATCTCGTTCTCCCTCAACCGTTCCAGTCCCGCCCTCAGTGCGATCGTGGCCCTGGTGATCGTGCTCGTCGTCCTCTTCGTGGCGTTGCGAGCGACGCCGGGGCTGGCCACGATCGGCCTGGGTCTGCTACTGGGTGGGGGGGTCTCCAACGAGATCGACCGGCTGGTGCGGGTGCCCCACCGGGTCACCGACTTCATCTCGGTGGGGAGGTTCCCGGTGTTCAACCTGGCCGACGCCGCGGTCACCGTGGGGTTCGTGATCCTCGCCGTCGCCATGCTGCGCGGCTCGGCCCTGGTCCAACGATGAACGAGCACCTCGACGCCTTCGACGGCGACGTCCTCGACCTGATCGTGCCGGGCACCCTCGACGCGATACGTGTCGATCGCGTGATCGCGATGCTCACCGGCCTCTCGCGTTCCGAGGCGACGACCCTGGTCAACGAGGGGTCGGTGAGCGTCGATGACAAGGTGGTGCGCAAGGGTTCGGTGGTCCTCGAGGAAGGTCAGCACCTGGTCGCCGTGCTGCCCGCACCCGACACCGGTGTCGTCGAGCCCGACGCCTCGGTGATGGTGGACGTCGTCCTCGACGACGAGGACTTCGCGGTCGTCAACAAGGCCGCGGGCCAGGTCGTGCATCCCGGGGCCGGTCAGCGGACCGGCACTCTGGTGGCCGGGCTCCTGGCGCGTTACCCCCAGCTCCGCGACCTGAGTGACGAGGGCCTGAGCGACCCGTTTCGCCCCGGCATCGTGCACCGACTGGACAAGGGGACCTCGGGTGTCCTCGTCGTCGCCAAGACCCCCGAGGGACTGGTGAGCCTGCGTGACCAGCTGGCGACGCGATCGATGGAGCGCACGTACCTCGGGCTCGTCGAGGGGCACGTCCCCGAGGAGCGCGGGGTGGTGGACGCCCCGATCGGGCGATCAGCGCGCAATCCGACGCTGATGGCGGTGCGCGGGGACGGCCGTCCGGCACGCACCGGCTACGAGGTACTGGCCCGACTGGAGAAGCCGCACGCGGTGACGCTCTTGCGCCTGAGCCTCGACACGGGGCGTACGCACCAGATCCGCGTGCACATGTCGACCATCGGTCATCCCGTGGTCAACGACCCCCGCTACGGGCATCGCCGTGATCGACGCCTGGACGACGAGCGCTTCTGGCTCCATTCGCGCACACTGGCCTTCGAGCACCCTCGCACGGGTGAACGCGTCGTCGCCGGCGCGTCGCTTCCAGTGGACCTGGCATCGTTGGTGCCGGGCTGGGAAGGGGCCTAGGCGTTGGCGTGAGCGGCGAGGACGGTGGCGTCGTGGCGAAGGACCTCGAGCGCTTCCTCCTCCGCGCGACGCACGCGACGCACGCCGATGTCCATCTTGGTGGCCGTCGCCTGCAACGAGAGGGGAGTGGTCCCGCCCAACCCGAAGCGCAAGGTCATCACCTCACGTTGGAGGTCGGTCAAC
>JAJZFO010000280.1 GCA_021805305.1 Actinomycetes bacterium
GTCACCATGGCCGTGGGGAGGAGGCGTCGACGCATGACGGATCGGTCCAAGGTCCGCGAGGTGCGCGCCCGGCTGGCCGCGCGACGATGGCTGGCCGCCAGGAGCTCGTCGGGCACGATGGCGTCGTAGTCGTCTCCGCGCGAGGGTGGACGGGCCCCGTGGCGATCAGTTGTCATTGCCATCGCTCGAATCGGAGGTCGACGAGTCTCCCGTACCCGAGGCGCGGGTGGTCGCGTGGGTGGCCGGCGCGAGGGTGGTGCTCGTGGTGCTGGTCGTGGTGCTGGTGGTCGTGCTGGTCGTGGTGGGCGTGGTCGTCGGCGTTTCACGCGGGCGCGCCGGCGTCTCGTGGCGACGAGCCACCGTCACCGTCGTCACCGACGAGGCACGGGTGATCGGGGGTATCGTCACGTGGAAATGGCTCAGCGAGGCCTCGTCGGCGACCTGCTGACGCAAGTGTGCGAGTTCGGCCTGAGCGGCCGTGATCTCCGAACCCAGCTGCTGGGCCTGTGCGGCCAGGTAGGTCACCTCGGGAGTCACGACGTCGCGCGCCCTCGTGGTAGTGGTGACGTGCGCGGCGGCGGCCGACGGGATGGGTGACCTCACGATGGCCGCCGCCCCGCCCACGATGGCGCTGGTGGTGACGACCACCCCGACCCAACGAACCCTTCCCCTCATGATTCCTCCTCGCTCGCACCGGCGAAGTTGAGGGCGACGAGGACTCGCGCCGGAGTCGCGCACGAAGGCGGCGTCCCCGCGGGTCCGGCGCCTGCACGCTTCGACCGGCTCGGTGTGTTGAACATGGCTTCAAGTATGCGAAGCCTTCCTTGCGGCGAGATGTGACGACGATGAGAGAAATCTCATCTTTCACCTCACTCTCGTCGCGCGGCTTAGGGGTCACCTGATCAGGCTCGATGTGTCACCCCCCCCACGACGCCACCGATGAGGACATCGAAACGCTGTGACACCCGCACCCGCACCCGCACCCGCAACCACGGGTAGCTGGGACGGCGTGGACCCGCGACGGCCTGGACCGCGGGCTCCGCGCGAGATGGTCAGACCGTTGGCTTGCGGCCCACGGCCAACGTGAAGTACGACCAGGGCGCGGGTCCGCCCGTGTGGCGCCTCTCGATCACCTCCACCTCGAAGTGGGCGTCACGCACGAGCGTCGCGGCGTCGCGCGTCAGTTGACAGCCACCCGCTAGGCGTTGCTCGAGCCCATTGAGGCGTCGCTGCCACCGGGCGGTCCGCGGGTCGGGCGAGAGCCCGTGCTCGAGGAAGTGCAACGCGCCCCCGGGTTTAAGGACTCGACGGATCTCGTTCAAGACGGCGGCGGGGTCCTCGACGGTGCACAGGGTGAACGTGCAGAGCGCCGAGTCCATGGAGTCGTCCTCGAGGGGCAGGCGTCCCTCGAGGACGTCGACGAACGTGACCGGCACCCCGTGTCGCGCCGCCGGGGACCGCGCGAGACGCCGGGCCTGAATCGCGGGTTCGACGGCGATCACCTGACGCACCTCGGCGGGCAGATGCGCCAGATTGGTGCCCGACCCGAAGCCGATCTCGAGGACGACACCACTCAGCCCCGCACAGACCTGGCGCCGCCACGGCTCGAAGAACCGGTGCGCGCACACGACCCTGACGACCCGGGGCACCACGTGATCGGTATAGAAGCCCATAGGACAAATCTAGGGAGTCGCCACGTCACTGCGGCGAGGGTGTCGGACCAGGCCATCACCACCATCGACACCGCCGGAGCAGCGGACCTCCCGCCCCGACGTCCTACGGGGTCTCCTCGGAGCGATGCACTCGACGAAGGACCAACTTCTCCACCTCCACCGCGAAGAACACGACCGACGAGGCCACCAACACGCTCACCAGTTGGGGTGCCGTGAGGGCGACCGTGGCGAAGACGTGTTGCAGGACTGGCACGTACACCACGAGGATCTGAGCACCCACCGTCGCCGCCACGATGGCATAAAGCCACGGATTCGATCGCGTCGTCATTCGCAGGGTGCTCCGTCGCTCGGAGCGGATCGCCAGGCCGTGGCCCAACTGTGTCAGGGCCAAGGTCGTGAACACCATCGTCTGCCAAGGCCACTGCAGCGCCCGTGCGCTCACTTGCACCACTAGCGCGACCACCGCCATCACGAGGCCGACCCATAGCACGTGCTGCCAGAGTCCCCCCGAGAAGAGCGTCTCGTCGCGACGACGAGGTGGCCGTCGCATCGTTCCCAACTCGACGGGCTCGAGGCCGAGGGCGATCGCCGGTAGTCCGTCGGTGATCAGGTTCATCCACAGGATCTGCACCGCGAGGAGCGGTAGCGGCAATCCGAGCAACGGCGCCAGGATCATCACCCAGAGTTCACCGGCGTTGGTGGCGAGCAAGTAGCGAACGACGCGCCGGATATTGTCGTAGATACGTCGACCTTCCTCGACCGCGTCCACGATGGTGGCGAAATTGTCGTCGACGAGCACCATGTCGGCGGCTTCCTTGCTGACCTGGGTGCCCGTGACCCCCATGGCGACCCCGATGTCCGCCAGATGGAGTGCGGGCGCGTCATTGACACCGTCCCCGGTCATCGCCACCACGGCGTCACGGCGTTGCCACGCCGCAACGATGCGCCCCTTGTCCGCCGGGCCGGCGCGAGCGTAGACGCTCACCTCCTCGATGATCTCGTCGAGTCCCGCGTCATCGAGTGTGGCCAGTTGAGCACCCGTCAGGATTCGCCCCTCCCGGGTGTCAATTCCAATACGGCGCGCGATCGCCGCCGCCGTCGCGGGATGGTCACCCGTGATGACCACCAACCGGATACCGGCAGCCGCACAGGTCGCCACCGCCGCGGCCGCCTGCGCACGCGGCGGATCGGAGATACCGACCAGTCCTACCAAAGTGAGCGACGACTCGAGGATCGAGGGCGACGACGTCGTGAACCGGTCAGCCAGAGCGAGCACGCGCATCCCCTCAGCTGCCCATTGCCCAGCCACCGTTCGCACCGTAGCGAGGACTTCATGTGGCGCGTCGGTCAGGTCCAACACCTCCTCGAGCGCCCCCTTGGTCGCGATGAGATAGCCGTGCGCCGTCTGATGCACCGTGGTCATCCGCCGTCGTTCGGCGTCGAAGGGTATCTCCTCGATCCGTGGCGACGTCACACGTGTTCGCGTCACGTCGACGCCGATCGTCCCCGCCAGTGCCAGCAGGGCCCCCTCCGTCGGATCACCGATGACCCCCCAGGATCCGCCCTCGGTCTCGGGCGCCGTCAGCACGGCGTCATTGCAGAGCGCCGCCGCGACGCCCAGTCGCGTGAGTTGCGTCTGCTGCACGTCTGAGCTCACCCCGAGGATGTGGCCCGTGGGCTCGTACCCACGACCACTGACAATGAATTCGCCCTCGGGTGTCCACACTCGTTCGACCGACATTCGATTCTCGGTCAGAGTGCCGGTCTTGTCGGTGCATATGACGTTGACCGAGCCCAGCGTCTCTACCGCGACCAACGTACGAACGATCGCTCGGCGTTCCGCCATTCGCCGCGCTCCCAGCGCCAGGGCGACGGTGATCACCGCCGGGAGGCCTTCGGGAATGGCGGCGATCGCCAGACTCACTGAGGTGATGAACATGCGATGGAGGGGTTCGCCACGCGACCAGCCCAGGACGAAGACGAGGACGCAAATCACGATGGCGGCGACGGCCATCCAACGCGCCAGTGCCGAGAGCCGCCGTTGCAGCGGCGTGGGTGTCTCGCGTCGCGTCTCGAGGAGGTCCGCGATGTTCCCGAGCTGTGTGCGCATTCCCGTCGCGATGACGACACCCGCACCGTGACCGAAGGCGACCGCCGTGCCCTTGAAGGCCAAGTTGTGGTGCCCGACGACGGGATCGAGGTCCGCCTCCGCCTCTGCGCCCACCGACTTGGTCGAGGGTTCGGACTCTCCCGTGAGCGTCGCCTCGGCGATGCGAAGGGACCGACTCTCACATAGACGTAGGTCGGCCGGAACGATGTCGCCGACGCTCAACTCGACCACGTCACCCGGCACGATCGTCGTGAGGGGTATCGATCTGATCTGACCCTCGCGACGGACTCTGGCCTCTCCGGTCTCGAGGCGTCGCAGGGCGTCGAGCGCTCGCTGCGCTCGATATTCCTGTACGAAACCGACGACGGCGTTGAGCACGACGATGGCGCCAATGGCGAGCGCGTCGATCGACTCGCCGATGAACGCCGTGACGATTGCGGCCGCGATGAGGACGAGAACCATCGAATTGACGAATTGGCGTAGGAAGACGACCACCGTGGTTCGACGTCGCACCGTCACCAGTTCATTGGCGCCCCACGTGGTGAGTCGCGTACGCGCCTCGTCGTCCGAGAGTCCCGCGGCGACCTCCACGCCCAGTTCACGTGCGACCGCGTCGGCGTCACGTTCGCCGGCCCTCTCGACTCGCGGCATCGTCGTGACGGCGTTGGGTCGCGGTCGTCCCGACGAATGTGGACCTTCAGCCACCGTCATCCGCGACCGCAGTGCGTCGAAGAAGCGAACGGCGTCGGATCACCGAGGTGGACCACCATGCGAGGCGCGTCGCTCGCGCGCCCAACGATCCACGACGTCGAGTCGCCGCGGCGATGTCGTGCCAGGCGTGAATAGGCACTCCCACTCCTCACGGGCCCACCCGATATCCAATTACCACTCCACTTCGTCAGGGATTCCACTCGCCCCGCGCGAGAGTGGACCACAGCGCCCCCTCCACGTCAATGTACCCCTACGTTCGTGGTTCGAACCTCTCATCACGACAGGTTCTCAGAG
>JAJZFO010000082.1 GCA_021805305.1 Actinomycetes bacterium
CACGCGCGTACTGGCCGAGGGCATCAACGTCAACGTCACGCTGATCTTTTCCCTGGAGCGTTACGACCAGGTCCTCGAGGCCTGGTGCGCCGGCCTGGAGGCCGCCCAACGCGCGGGTCGCGACCTCGGGCGTCTGGCTAGCGTGGCCTCCTTCTTCGTCTCGCGCGTGGACGCCGCGGTCGATCAGCTGCTCGAGGAGGGCGACGTCTTGCGGGGTCACGTCGCCAACGCCCAGGTGGCGGCGGCCTACGAGATCTACCTGCGCTGGATGGCGTCGGATCGGGTGACGAGGCTCCTGGACGCGGGGGCGCAGGTGCAGCGCCCCCTGTGGGCCTCCACGTCGCCCAAGAACCCGCACTACGACGACTTGCTCTACGTCAACTCCATCGTGGCCGACGAGACCGTTAACACGATGCCCGACGCGACGCTCGACGCCGCGCTCGACCGTGGACGATTCGAGACGTCGCTGTTGGCGACCCCGGGGTCCCTGAGCGCGACCGCGGCGCTGCTGGACATGCTGCCCGCCACGGTGTCACTGCCGCGGATCACCGAGCAACTCGAGAAGGAGGGGGTGGCGTCGTTCGTCAACTCCTACGAGGATCTGCTGGCCCTCGTCGCGTCCAAACTCGCGGAGAAGTAGCCGCCCGTTCGTTCGCGCGCCGACGGCGCCGGAGCGGACCGCCGCGCGCGACGTCCGTCGTAGTATCGACACCATGACGATCTACGCTCCCGGGACATCCATCGACGACGTGCGCGCCATGAGCCTGCCCGACCTCACGGCCGCGGCGTTCGCCCGCGCGCGCGCCGCTCACGGCCAGGTCCTGACCTACTCACCCAAGGTGTTCATCCCGCTGACGCACCTCTGTCGCGATCGTTGTGGCTACTGCACCTTCGCGCAAGCACCGGCGCGGGTGGCGGCACCCTACATGAGCCTGGACGAGGTGATGGAGGTCGCCACCCGGGGACGCGACGCGGGAGTGAGCGAGGCCCTCTTCACCCTGGGCGAACGGCCCGAACTGCGCTACGACGAAGCGGCGCGCTGGCTCGCGGCGCGCGGCTACCGCTCGACGATCGATTACGTGGTGAACGCGGCCCAGATGGTCCTGGAATCCACCGGTCTCTTGCCGCACGTCAACGCCGGCGCCCTCTACGACTTCGAACTACGTCAGGTGCGCGCCGTGGCGGCGTCGCAGGGCATGATGCTCGAGAGTCTGGCGCAGTTGCCGGCGCACCGACTCTCACCGGACAAGGAACCGGCGCGCCGCCTGGCCACCCTGGAGTACGCCGGCCACTTGCGCATCCCCTTCACCACCGGTCTCTTGGTGGGGATCGGCGAAACGCGCGACGATCGCCTCGAGACGTTGGCGGCGATCGCCGAGAGTCACGCCCGGCACGGTCACGTACAAGAGGTGATCATCCAGAATTTCTTACCCAAGGCCCACACCGCGATGGCCAACTCGCCGGCGGCGTCCGACGAGGAATTCTTCTGGACGATCGCCGCGGCGCGCGTGCTCCTGCCCGACGACATCCACCTGCAGGCCCCGCCGAACCTCAGCGACGACCCCACCAAACTGATCGCCTACGGCATCGACGACTTCGGCGGGATCTCCCCGGTCACCCGCGACCACGTGAACCCCGAGCGCGCCTGGCCGGCGATCGACACCCTGGCGGCGCAGTGCGAGGACTTGGGCTTCGTACTCGCCCCGCGCCTCACCGTCTACCCCGCGTTCATCCGACGCGAGGGTTTCCTCGACGACGCGGTGCGCCCCCACGTGTTGGCCCAGAGTGACGCCAGCGGACTGGCCCGTCACGACGAGTGGTACTCGGGCGCCGACGCCCCTCCCCCGGCGGCGCCCACGGCGCGAGTGCGTTCCAGCGCGGTGGCGCACCTCCTCGCGCGATACGAACCCGGGTACCGCTTCGAACACGCCGAATTGGTGACGCTCTTCGAGGCGCGCGGCGGTGATTTCAACGCCGTGGTGGAACGCGCCGACCAGGTGCGACGCGACCTCGTCGGTGACCCGATCACCTTCGTCATCAACCGCAACATCAACTACACCAACGTCTGCACGTTCAAGTGTCGATTCTGCGCGTTCTCCAAGGGACCACTCTCGCTCAATCTGCGCGGTGACCCCTACCTGCTGACGCTCGAGGAGATCAGTGAGCGCGTGCGCGAAGCGGCCCAGCGGGGCGCGACCGAGGTGTGCCTCCAGGGCGGCATCCACCCGAACTTCGACGGGGAGTACTACGTCGACGTCGTCGCGGCGGTCAAGGCGGGCTCGCCCTCGATTCACATCCACGCCTTCAGCGCGCTCGAGGTGTTCGAGGGCGCCCGACGCAGCGGGGTGGACCTGGCGACCTATTTGGCGCGCCTGCGCGACGCGGGACTCAAGACGCTCCCGGGCACCGCCGCCGAGATCCTCGACGACGAGGTCCGGCGCATCCTGTGCCCCGACAAGATCACTTCAGACCAGTGGCTCGAAGTCCATCGCGCCGCGCACGGCGTGGGGCTGAACTCCAACATCACCATCATGTTCGGGGCGGTGGAGGGTGCGGACGCCTGGGCGACGCACCTGATCCGCACCCGCGACCTGCAAGAGGAGACGGGGGGGTTCACCGAATTCGTGCCGCTGCCCTTCGTGCACATGGCCACGCCGTTATTCCTGCGGGGCAAGTCCCGCAAGGGGCCGACGTTCCGTGAAGCGGTGTTGATGCACGCGGTGCCCCGCTTGCACTACGCCACCCTCATCAACAACATTCAGGTCAGTTGGGTCAAGATGGGCGTCGAGGGTTCGCGGCGAATCTTGTGCGCGGGCGCCAACGACGTGGGCGGGACCCTGATGGATGAGAACATTTCGCGCGCCGCGGGCGCCGTGCACGGTCAGGCGATGGACGTGGACATGCTCGAGCGACTGGTCGAGCCCCTGGGACGAGTGCTGCGCCAGCGCACCACGCTCTACCAGTCGTACGCGTGACCCCCGACGCGATCGAGAGATTCGTCGCCGAGGCCACCGTGGGGACGGTGGTCTCCCCCGAGCACGTCGTCGCCATTCGCGCGCTCGTCTCGCGGGCCCTCTCCCTGGCCCAGTACGAGAGCGACGTGGGTGACCTGCGCAGCGCCGTGACGGCGTTGGAGGAGTTGCTCGAGGGGTCCCGGCTGTTCGAGCCCTATCGCGACATCCCCAAGGCGACCGTCTTCGGTTCGGCGCGCACCCGCCCCGACAGCGAGCTCTACCGCATGGCCAGCGCCCTCAGCGCCGAGTTGGCGCGGCGCGGTTGGCTCACGGTCACGGGGGCGGGACCGGGGATCATGGAGGCCTCCTCGAAGGGCGCGGGTCGCGACAAGACCATCGGCGTCAATATCGAGCTGCCCTTCGAACACGGCACCAACGAGTTCATCGACGTCGAACACCGCCACATCGCGACGTCCTACTTCTTCACGCGTAAGGTCATCATGACGCGCTCGTCCCAGGCCTTCGTCGCGTTCCCGGGCGGGGTGGGGACGATGGACGAACTCTTCGAGATCTTGACGCTGTTGCACACCGGCAAGAGTGACCCCGTTCCCGTGGTGTTGGTGGACCGACCCGGCGGCACCTTCTGGAGCGGCTGGCACGACTTCATGGCGCGCGAGGTCCTGGACGGGGGCTACCTGTCCCAGGGTGACGACGTGAGCTACTTTCTGTGCGACTCGATCGAGGCCGCCGTGCGCGAGATCACCACGTTCTATTCCAACTACCGCGGGTGCGTCACCGGTCAGGGCGAGGCCCTCGTCGAGGTGCGCGTCGCCCCGAGCCCGGCGCAGTTCGCCCGCCTGACGACGAGATTCGCACCACTCGACTTCACGGTGGGTGAGGGTGCGCTCGGCACCACCGTTCGCTTCGACTTCAACGGACGCAGCTACGCGACCCTCCGGCGCGTCATCAACGAGGTCAACGCGTGGGGCTAGTCGCGCTCGGCGTCGCGGAGCAGGCCCTCCGCCTTCTGCAGGCTCCGACGGACCCTCGTCAGTCGCCGCTCGAGTTCGCGGGCCGCGTCGGCGGCGTCGTCGCGCAGTTGCGCGCGTACGGCGTCGAAGATGACGTCGGACACCCGCCGTTCGAGAGCGCCGACCTCGTCGGCCAACTGGTCGAGGGAGTCACTCACGGGGTCTCCACCACGAGCTCGCCGTCGGCGAACATCCGACGCAGCGCCCGCTTGTCGAACTTGCCCACGCTCGTCTTGGGCAGACGCTCGACGAAACTCCAGTGTTCGGGTACCCACCACTTGGCGACGAACGCGCCGAGGTAGTCACGAAGTTCGAGCGCGGTGACGTTCGAGTCGGGCGTGCGCACGACGACGCAGAGCGGTCGTTCCTGCCAGCGGTCGTCGGGCACCGCGATGACCGCGGCCTCGTACACCCCGTCGTGGCCCATGACGCGAGATTCGAGTTCCACGGAGCTGATCCACTCACCCCCCGACTTGATCATGTCCTTGGCGCGGTCGGTGATCACCATGAAGCCGTGGGGATCGAGGGTGCCGATGTCGCCGGTGCGCAGCCAGCCGTCACGGAAGAGCTCGGGCGCCTCGGCGCCGTAGTAGCTCGCGGTGATCCAGGGGCCGCGCAGTTCGAACTCGCCGACCGCCACGCCGTCGCGCGCCAGTACCTCACCCGCCTCGTTGGTCAGGCGGACCTCGACCCCGGCCATGACGCGCCCGGCCTTGACCCGGTAGTCGACCTCGTGCTGGCGGCTGACGCCCATGGGCGGTTGTGAGACGGCCACCAGCGGACTCGTCTCGGTCATGCCCC
>JAJZFO010000219.1 GCA_021805305.1 Actinomycetes bacterium
GCGTACACCGGGGCCGCCGGGCGCGCCGCGATGGAAGAGAACGCCGTGGCCATCGTCGCGTGCACCCGCTCGGGGATGACCGCGCGGGCCATCTCGCGATTCCGTCCGCCGATGCCCATCGTGGCCATCACCCCCAGCACGTCGACCGCGCGCCAGTTGCGCGGATCGTGGGGGGTGGACGAAGTGGTGCTCTCGCCCTCTCACGACATCGACGAGCTCTGTGAGGTCGCCATCGACGCCGTGAAGAGGTCGGGCATCGCCCAACCGGGCGACCCGATCGTGATCATGGCGGGCTCGACGTCGGGCGGTGCGCAGGTGACCGACACCGTGCGCATGCTGATCGTCCCCTGAACCTCGCCGTCACTAGGGCGCGCGGGCGCGTTGGGTAGAGTGGGGTCCGGTTGGGGCGCGTCGAACGCGGCGGAAATGGGATAGAGCGATGACGTCTGTCAATCAGGTGCGTTCGTGTGATGTCGCACCGTGCGCACCGTGCGCACAGTGCGCGCCGTCGGCCCCGTACGACCCGTGTCTCGTGCCCCCGGCAGGATTCGAACCTGCGCACATGGCTTCGGAGGCCAATGCTCTATCCCCTGAGCTACGAGGGCGCGTAGGAGAGCCTACTGGAAGAGGCTGGCGTGTCCTCTGAGCCGATCCTCGCGGCGCTGTTGCCCGACACCGCGCGACTCCTCGACGCCGACGTCGAGGTCGGTGGGGTCTCGCTTCGCGGACTGGCCGCCACCTACGGGACGCCGCTGTTCGTCTACGACGAGACGACCCTGCGCGCGCGGTGCGCCGAAACCGCCGCCGCCTTCGACGAGGGGGTGGCCTTCGCGGGTAAATCCTTCCTGTGCGGGGCCATGGCCCGCTTGGCGCTCGAGGAGGGCCTGTGCATCGACGTCGCCACCGGCGGCGAGCTCGACCTCGTATTGCGCTCGGGCGTCGCGCCCTCACGCGTCATCATGCACGGCAACAACAAGTTGCCCGAGGAACTCGAGCGTGCCCTCGACGCAGGGGTTCGTCGCCTGGTGGTCGACAACTTCGACGAGATCGAACGCCTCGGCGCGCTCGTCTCGGCCCAGCGCCCCCTGCACTGTCTGATCCGCGTCACGCCGGGGGTCGAGGCCCACACCCACGAATTCGTGCGCACCGGCCAAGAGGACAGCAAGTTCGGGTTCTCCCTCGCGTCGGGTGACGCGCGACGCGCCATCGATCTCCTGCGCGCCACGCCCCACGTCACCCTGCACGGCGTGCACGCGCACATCGGCTCACAGATCTTCGACGCCGCGGGTTTCGACGAGGAGGTGAGGATCCTCGCCGACTTCATCCGCGACGACGACTTCGACGAATTGTGCGTGGGTGGAGGGCTCGGTGTGGCCTACGTCGCGGGCGAGGAAGCCCTGTCCATCTCGCAGTGGGGTGCCGCGGTGCGCGAGTCGGTGCGCGCCGCGGGGATCGATCCCGCGGTGAGGATCACCGCGGAACCCGGACGCGCCATCGTGGCCCAGGCGGGCCTCACCTTGTACACCGTCGGCGCGCGAAAGCCCGTTCCCCAGCGCACCTATCTGGCGGTGGACGGGGGGATGAGCGACAATCCGCGTCCGGTGCTCTACGGCTCGGGCTACGAGGCGTTCGACGTCGCGCACCCCCTGGCCCCACGCCCCCAGGCGGTGCGACTCGTGGGGCGTCACTGCGAGAGCGGTGACGTCTTGATCGACGAGGCGTGGCTGCCGGCGTCGACCGGTGTGGGCAGCGTCATCGCGACGCCCGTGACGGGCGCCTACGGCTACTCGATGGCCTCGAACTACAACCGGGTGCCTCGCCCCGCCGTGGTGTTCGTCGCCCACGGCCGCGCCCGCGAGGTGCTGCGACGCGAGACGTTCGACGACCTCGCCCGGCTCGAAGTCGAGTAGTCCTCGTGATGATTACGGTTAGCCTTTAGCCATGGAAACGCCGCACGTGCGCCTGGGGGTCATCGGAGCGGGCAACGTGGGCCGCGCCTTCGTGCAGCTGCTGAACGACGAATCGCGCCCGATCGCCCTGGTCGACGGGGCCACCGCGGTTTTGGACCTCGTGGGCGTGGCCGTGCGCGACGCGCGCACGCCGCGCGAGGGCATCGACCCCTCGTTGCTCGTCGATGACGCCCTGGCTCTGGCGGCGCGCGAGGACGTGGACATCCTCGTGGAACTCGCCGGTGGCGTGCACCCGGCGCGTACGTGGGTCGAGACCGCGCTGCGTCGCGGCGCCTCGGTGGTCACGGCCAACAAGGCGCTGATGGCCGAGCACGGCAGCGAACTGGCCCAGATCGCCCACGAACACGGCGCCGACCTGCTCTACGAGGCGTCGGTGGCCGGCGGCATCCCGATCATCCGCGCGCTGCGCACGTCGCTGGCCGGCGAGAAGATCAACCGCGTCCTGGGTATCGTCAACGGCACGACCAACTTCATCTTGTCCCAGATGACCGCGGAAGGTCGCGACTACGACGAAGCGTTGAAGGAGGCGCAGGCGCTGGGCTACGCCGAAGCGGACCCCACCGCGGACGTCGAGGCCTTCGACGCGGCGGCCAAGGTGCAGATCCTCGCCTCACTGGCCATCGGCACCGCACTGCACGGCGAGCCGATCTCGCGTGAGGGGATCAGTGCCGTGCGTTCGGTCGACGTCGAATTCGCGCGTCGTGCGGGCTACGTCATCAAACTCATCGGCGTCGTGGAGCGTGTGGGCGAGTTCGGCCTCTCGCGGCGCACCCATCCCGCGCTCATCCCCGTCGACCACCCACTGGCGGCGGTGCACGGGGCGATGAACGCGGTGTTCATCGAGGGCGACAAGAGCGGGCCGTTGATGTGGCTCGGCCAGGGCGCCGGCGGCTATCCGAGCGCGACCGCGGTGCTGGGCGACGTGCTGCACGCGGCGCGCAATCGCGTCAGCGGACGCCACGACGTCCCCTTCAGCGTCGACGATCGACTGGTCAGCGTGGACGCGGGCGACCTCGCGAGCGTCTTCTATCTCAGTATCGACGTGCGTGACGAGCCCGGCGTCTTGGCCCAGGTTGCTGGGGTCTTCGGCCGCCATCGGGTATCGATCCAGTCGATGGAGCAATCCGGCTTCGCCCAAGAGGCCCGACTCTCCTTCTTGACCCACGAGGCCAAGGCCCGTGACATTGCTTCGACGATCGAGGAACTCGGTCGCTTGGCGTCGGTGGACTCCATCGGCGCATCTATTCGCGTTATTGACGGAGGTGTCGCGTGACGGGTTGGAACGGTTTGCTCAAGGAGTACGGGCAGTGGCTCGACCTCGATGGAGTGGACGAGATCATCACGCTCCAAGAGGGCAACACCCCGCTCATCTTCGCCGAGCGGTTGTCCGAGCGCGTCGGGGCCAACGTCTGGCTCAAGTACGAGGGGCTCAACCCCTCGGGGTCCTTCAAGGACCGCGGCATGACCATGGCGATCACCAAGGCCAAGGCCCAGGGCGCGCGCACGGTGATCTGCGGATCGACCGGCAACACGTCGGCCGCCGCGGCCGCCTACGCCGCGAAGGCGGGGATGGACTGCGTCGTGCTCGTCCCCGAGGGCAAGATCGCCATGGGCAAGCTCGCCCAGGCCATCGTCTACGGCGCCCACGTGCTGCAGATCCGTGGGAACTTCGATCAGGCGCTGGACCTGGCGCGCGAGCTCACCAAACACCTGCCGATCACCATCGTGAACTCCATCAACCCCGATCGGATCGAGGGTCAAAAGACCGGCGCCTACGAGATCGTCGACGTGCTGGGCGAGGCGCCGGACGTCTTGGCGATCCCGGTGGGCAACGCGGGCAACATCACGGCTTACTGGCGCGGGTTCATCGAATACCACACGGCGGGCCTGGCGAAGAACCTTCCCAAGATGTGGGGTTTCCAAGCCGCCGGCGCGGCGCCGATCGTCCTGGGACATCCCGTCGCGAACCCCGAGACGATCGCCACCGCGATCCGCATCGGTAATCCGGCGAGCTGGGTGCCCGCCCTCGAGGTGATCCACGAGTCCCTGGGCGACATCCGCGCCGTGACCGACGACGAGATCCTCGACGCGTACCGCTTCGTGGCGCGTCACGAGTCGATCTTCTGTGAGCCGGCCTCCGCGGCGTCGGTGGCGGGGATCATCAAGTTCGGTGTCGCGCCGGGTTCGACGGTGGTCTGCGTGCTCACCGGCAACGGGCTCAAGGACCCCGACACCGCGGTCTCCACCAGTGCGATGCCCACGGTGGTCGACGCCACCCTGGAGGCGCTCCTGGGCGAACTCGCCTAGCCGCGAGGTCGCGCGACGGGGGTCGTTGGCAAGCGCTCGCGCGTCCGCTACACTGGGGTTTGTCGTTCACGTCTGGCCGTTCGCCGACGTGCGGAACTCTTCCACTTACGGCGTTTCCCGTTTTTTCACCACCCCACGATTATTGGCGTGTGCGTGGCGAGAAAGGATCAATGCATGGCTGTAAAGTCCAACTCCCCTGACCGTTCGGATCTCGAATCCAAGTCGCGTGAGGATCTTCACGCAATCGTCAAACTCACCGGCGCCGAGGTATCGGCTCGGGCCTCGAAGGCCACGTTGATCGAGACCATCATGGGCGCCACGTCGCCCCACGGCGATTCCTCGGACGCCGCGTCGGCCTCACCATCGGCGGCGCGACCCTCGCGCGTCGTGCGCTCGCGTCGTACCGTCGCCACGCCCGAGGACTTCGAGTCCCTGGTCAACGAGTTCAGCGTGGACGCGCCGACCTCGACCGCCGCGTGGTCCTCCAACGGCACT
>JAJZFO010000194.1 GCA_021805305.1 Actinomycetes bacterium
AAGTGTCACCGAGGTTGTCGAGGGGTACCAGGCCGAGGGAGGTCAGGCGATCGTGAAGATCGCGCACCCGCCGGCCGGTCGCCCCGAGAGAGAGTGGAAGGAAGTCCAGAGAAGGAGGGGATTAGAGGTGGGCGGTGATCTCTTGCAGGAGCGCACCCTTGGGCTTCGCTCCCACCAGGCGGGCGACCACCTGGCCGTTCTTGAACAACAAGAGCGTCGGGATGCTCATCACCGAGTACTTCGTAGCGGTGGCGACGTTCACGTCGACATCCAACTTGCCGATGGTGAACTTCTCGCTCTGCTCCGAGGCGAAGTCCTCCAGGATCGGCGCGATCATCTTGCACGGTCCGCACCACTCGGCCCAGAAGTCCACGAGAATCGGCTTGTCCGAGGAGCCCACGACTTCGTCGAAGGTGGCGTCGGTCAACGTCGTGATCTTGTCGTTCATGTGTACCTCCAGATGGGGCGCCTCACTCGTGGCGCAGAGTACACCCTAGCGAGAAAGGCTCAGTGGCCCTGCGACTCGAGCCAGCGTTCGGCGTCGATTGCGGCGATGCACCCCGAGCCCGCGGAAGTGATCGCCTGGCGATAGACGTGGTCTTGCACGTCGCCCGCGGCGAAGAGCCCATCGATCGAGGTGTAGGAGCCCACGTGGGTGCGCACATACCCATTGTCATGCAGGTCGGCGTGGTCCTTGACCAGTACCGTGTTCGGGACATGGCCGATGGCGACGAAGACCCCGGTCACCGCCAGGTCCCGCTCCTCGCCACTCACCGTGTCGCGCACGCGCAGCCCGCTGACGCGGTCGTCGCCCAGTACTTCCTGCACTTGGGAGTTCCAGGCGAAACTGATCTTCTCGTTGGCGAAGGCGCGCTCCTGCATGATCTTGGACGCCCGCAGGGAGTCGCGACGGTGCACGATGGTCACGCTGGACGCGAACCGGGTGAGGAACAGGGCCTCCTCGATCGCGGAGTCGCCACCTCCGACCACGGCGATGTCGTGACCACGGAAGAAGAAGCCGTCACAGGTGGCGCAGGTGGAGAGCCCGTGACTCAGGAGCCGGTCCTCACCGGGCACACCCATCATCAACGACTGGGCACCGGTAGCCAGAATGACGGCGTCGGCACTCACGCTCGGTTCGTCGTCGTCGGTGAGCCAGGCCTTGAAGGGTCGGCTGGTCACGTCGAGTCGCTGCACCTTGGTGACCCGGAGTTCAGCACCGAAGCGCTCCGCCTGCTCACGCATTCGCGCCATCAACTCGGGCCCTGTGAGGGCCTCGGGGAAACCGGGGAAGTTCTCGATGTCGGTGGTCAACATGAGTTGACCGCCGGGCTGGTCGGTGGTGGAGGAGGGCTCGCCCTCGATGACCAGCGGTTTCAGTTGGGCACGGCCGGTGTAGATCGCGGCGGTGAGGCCGGCGGGCCCGGAGCCGATGATGAGCACGCGGGTGTGAGTCATTGTTTCCTCAAGGGGACGGGGCGACGGCGTCGCCAGATGATGAGACCGATGCTGAGCGAGATCGCGCCGATCACCAGATAGGTGATCCAGACGTGCTGGGCGAAAAGGTAGACCGTCGCGAAGCGCACCACGCCGATCACGAGGGCGCCGACGATCACCACGGCCAGAAGAAGGAGGATGAATCCGTAGGCGACGAACCGTCCCGCGAGCATGATGGGTCGCAGCACCCGATCATGCAGCACGTCCATGAATCGGTCGAAATAGGTGAAGAGCGTGTCGACGACGTCGGGGCCGTTCTCCTCAGGTCGTTCGTTCACACCTAGAACTTAGCGGTGTTCGTGCGGCGATGCTTCGAGCCAGGTAAGGCCGATGAGGCCAAGTCCACCGTGGGTCCCCACCGTGGGTCCCATGTCGGCGACCAGCATGGGGAACTCGGTCGCGACGTCCTGCACGAGGGCGCTCAGGGTGGCGACCTGCGTGGACTGGGCGTGGATCAACGCGAAGCGCCGAAGGGGAGCGTGTTGTCGCGCGGTGGCCGCGATCGTGGCCATCGCGCGCGCGGTGGTGCGCTGACGCCCCGCCTCGGCGACGACGCCGTCGCGCAACTCCAGCAGTGGCTTGATCGAGAGGACCTGACCGATGAGGGCCCTCGCCCCCCCGATGCGCCCGCCCTTGATGAGCTGATCGAGGGTGTCGAGCATGGCAATCACCCCGACTCGGGAGCGGGCCTCCACGGCGTGACGTTCGAGTTCGTCGAGGGAGGCGCCCTCGCGAGCCCGCTCGGCGATCTCGATCACCAAGAGTCCCTGGGCCATGGACACCGCCTCGGTGTCCACGACCCGGACGTCGATGAGCCCCTCGACGGCGTCGCGAGCGACCACGGCGGATTGGTATGTACCCGAGAGCGCGGCGGAGAGCGTGAGGACGATCACGCCCGTACACCCCTGGTCGGCGGCGGCCTGGTAGGCGGCGCGGAACGCGCCGGGTGACGGGGCCGACGTCTCGGGCAGGGTGCGCGATTCGCCGCACCGACGCCAGAAGTCCTCAATCGACAAGGTCACGCGATCCACGAACTCCTCGTCGCCGAAGCGGATATTGAGCGAGACCATGATGATGCCGAGTCGTTCGAGTTCGTGGGCGGGCAGGTCACTGGCGCTGTCACAGATGACCCCGATCTTGTCCACCGCTTCCCCCCGTCGTCCCTCGCCTTGCACCTTAGGGTGAGGGACGGGTCCCGCGCTGGGCGACGAGGATGAAGAGCACGTAGGTCAGCGCCCCAAGGGTCGTCGCGAGGAGACCCCGGGCCACGAGTGCGCTGCCGCGGGTCCACGTGGGGGTCGCCCAGGCCGCCGCCATAACGAGTCCCATCGCCAGTGAGGCCAGGAGGCTCCTTCGTACGTGCACACTCCAGATGGTCGCGGCGACCGGAACCTGGCGCGCGGCGAGAACGATCAACGCGCAGATGGCCGTGCCCGTGTAGGCGATCGAGACGCTGGCGGTCAGCCCCGCCAGGGAGTGGCGGCCGAGGAACACGCACAACACGATCGTCGCGCCGTTCTCGAGGAGGTAGAGGGCGAAGACGTCAATCACCCGTTGCATCGACTGCAGCCCTCGTACGCAGAGTTGGAAGACCGTGAAACCCGGTAGTCCCGCGGCCAGGATCGCCAGGACCGTGCCCGCGGGCAGTTGCGACGACGCGTCGAGATGATTGAGCAGGATCCCCACGAGGGGCTGGGCGAGGATGATCAGCGCGACGGTGCACGGGATGATGATCACCAGCGACTGCCGTAGACCGAAGCTGAGCCGCTCACTGAGCGACGCGTAGTCGGCCTTGGTCGCGAACTCGGCGAGCTGGGGGGTGAGCACACCGAGTACCGAGACCACGATGATGGCGTAGGGCATCTGCATGAACGACCATCCGTAGGTGTAGGCGCTCACCGGGCCGTTCCCCCCCGTGCCGAAGGCGAAGGTGAGGAGGACGTAGAGGGAGGCCTGGTTCGCGATGACCACCATGAGGGTCCACGACCCCAGTCGGCTCATGGTGCGCAGCGCGGGGTCCCGGGGGTCGAAGCGCAAGCGCAGGCGACCGAGGTCGCTGCGGGCCAACGAGGGCCAGAGGACCATGAACTGGACCGCGACACCCGCCGTGGTGCCCAGGCCGAGCCACATCAGGTTGCGGGTGTCGCTGACGGAGCCGACGCTCGGCACGGGATCGACGAGATGGAACCAGACCAGGATCGCGATGCTAATGATGTTGTTCGCGACGGGCGCCCACGACGCGATGGCGAACACTCGTCGCACGTTGAGCAGGGCGGTGGCGATGCCGATGACGCCGTAGAAGAAGATCTGGGGCACGAACCACCGCAGGAACTCCGTGGCCACGTGGCGCTGGGCGATGAGGTCGCGCGTCTGGGTGCTCCCGGCGCTGTGTTGCATGAAGGTGAAACCGTCGATGATCCAGGGGGCCGCCAACCAGGCGGCGATCGAGCCGATGAGCAGGACCATCACGGTGGCGCTGACCACGGTCGAGATTGAGCGCCACGCCCGTCGCTCACCGTCGATGGCGAGTCGTTCGACCACCACCGGGATGAAGGTCGCGCCCAGGACTCCACCGATGACGAGGTCGAAGAGCATGTTGGGGATGGTGTTGGCCAGGTTGAAGGCGTCGGCCAGGGGGGTGAAGCCCAGGACCCACGCCAGGACCAGGACGCGAAAGAGCCCGGTAAGGCGCGAGGCGGCCGTGCCACCCGCCATCGAGAGGACGCGACTGCCGTGGGTGGCGTGACGACTCATCTCGCGTGTCGACCTCGTGACTTGCGACGGTAGGTCGTGAGCCACCACCAGGCGAGCACCAACAATGACCCGCCGCTCAATATGTATCCCACCACCGAGGTGCCCGCCACGCGCACCTGCACCGCCGCCCGCGCCACGACGAGTTTGCCGTCGGGTGTCGTGAGTTCGAGCTGGAGGGTCAACGACCCCCCCTGGCGATCGACGGTGGGGATTCGTACGGGGTTGGTGGGCGCGGAGAGGGTGACGGCGACCTCCTGGTTCTGGATCGTCGGGAACTGGAGTCGGTCGGTGATGAGGTGCAGCACCAGGGTGACGGGATAGCGAACGTTGCTCAACAGGGTGATGGGCAGGGCGTTGCCCGCGCCCGTCAACGTGATCGACGAGTCGTCGATTCGAAAGCTACCGAGTTGCGAGTTGAGGTAGGACGTGGCGGCGTCGAGGCCCGTCTGGCGCGTGGCCGGGCTACCCAACTGCTCCGGTAGGGCCTGGTACAGCTCGAGGGTGAC
>JAJZFO010000103.1 GCA_021805305.1 Actinomycetes bacterium
ATTGCCGGCACGGTGACCGCACTCACGCCCACGACGGGCACGCCGACCGCCGTGACGATCCTGCCCTCGGCCGATAATGCGGTGGCGGTCAGCGTCAACCTGGCGTCCACCACGGTCTATCGCGAGGCGGGGGCCGTGGTCACGGTCGCCGATCTCGTGGTCGGCGCGCGCGTGGTCATCGAAGCCAGTGGTAATCCCCAGACCGCCACGTTGGTACGGATCGCGGCACCCCAACCGGTGTACCTGAGCGGCATGGTGACCGCCCTCACCCCCTCGACCGGGACGCCCACCTCGGTGACCGTCCAGCCTCTGGGAGACTTCAAGGCGCCGGTCACGGTCAACCTGGGCGCGTCGACGGTCTTCTACCAGCTCAAGTCCACCACCACGGTGGCCTCATTGCTGGTCGGTTCGCACGTGTTCGTCACGGCCACCGGCAGTCCTTTGACCGCGACGGTCGTGCGAATCTCCGCGCCGCTGCCCGACGTCACGGTCGGTAGCGTGACCGCCGTCACGAGTACGTCGATGACGGTGCAGCCGCAGTCCGCGGGCTCGGCGCCGATCATGTTCACGCTCACGGGCTCGACCACGTACTTCAACGGCCGACTGGTCTCGACCATCGCCGAAGTGAACGTAGGCGATATCGTGCGCGTCGCCTCGGCCCCATCGGCGGCGACGACGGCCCTCACGGTCACCGTGCAGGACCTCGCCGTCATCGGTCGCGTCCTGGGCGTGTCCGGTGACGTCATCTCGGTGCGGGGACTCTACGGCGCGATGTTGAGCGTCAACGTGACTGCGTCGACCACCTTCACGATGGGCAGGATGAGCACCAGCCTGAACGCCGTGCACCGCGGTGACCTCATCGTTGCGGTGGGCCCGGCCGTGTCGGGCGTGACCAACTTGGTCGTCGCCTCGCGGGTGTGGATCGGCGGGCGTGACGACGACGCCTTGCACCTCGCACTGCTGCAACACCGGGACGAGGGGCGCCGCCACCACCACTAGGCGACCAAGCGCCTCACCAAGGCTACCGGGCGACCAATGGTCGCCCGGTAGCCTTGTTTGGTGCCACGTTTGAGTCACCGTATCCCCGAGACGCCCTGGCGGGCCTCGGGCACCTGGGCGCTACGCCCGCGCATGGTCGCCCCACTCGTGGGTGGTCTGGCGCTCTTTGGCCTGGGCGAGGGACTGCTGGTGGCCTCGCACTGGGGAGCGACCCCCTGGACGGTCTTCGCCCAGGGTCTTGGTCGTCATTTGGGTGTGTCGATCGGCTGGTCGACCGTCCTCATCTCCTTGGGTGTCTTGACCGCGTGGTGGCCCCTGCGCGAACGCCCGGGCGTGGGCACGCTCGCGAACCTCATCGTGATCGCGTGGGTGCTCGATCTCACCGCCGCTCACGTCGCGACGCCGTCGAGTCCACTGCTGCGCGCGGTGCTCATGGTCGCGGGGGTGGCTTCGATCGGTGTGGGCAGCGCGTTCTACCTGACCACCGGGCTGGGTCCGGGACCTCGCGACGGCCTCATGACGAGTCTGCATCGACACCTGCACGTGAGTGTGGTCTACGTTCGTCTCAGTCTCGAGGTCACGGTCCTCGTGGTGGGCTGGCTGCTCGGTGGCGTGGTCGGCGTCGGCACCGCATTCTTCGCCAGCACGGTCGGTTTCAGCATCGGAGCGAGTCTGCGGCTCCTTGAGAAGATGGCTCCGCCGAGACCCGCATGATCGACGCCGGCCACCTCACCCAATTCTTCGTCGCCTCGATCCTCATCATCATGGTGCCGGGTCCCAGCGTCCTCTTCACGCTGGCGCGCGGCGTCGCGTGGGGGCGCGCCGTGGCGGTGCTCTCGGTTCTCGGCAACAGTCTGGGCACCCTCTTGTTGTCACTGGTGGTCGCGCTCGGGCTCGGTCCACTCCTGTCGCACTCCAAGGTGTTCTCGGTGGTACTGCAGGTCGCGGGGGGGTGCTACCTGGTGTACCTCGGCGTGGACGCGCTGCGTCACCGCCACGAGCACGCCAAGGCCATGACCCAGCGCGAGACCCAGCGTCCCGCGCCTCGGCGCATCATCCGCCAAGGCTTCACCGTGGGCGTGCTCAATCCCAAATCGCTGGTGTTCTTCGCGGCGGTGTTCCCTCACTTCGTCAATCGCTCACGCGGCCATATCACGTTGCAGCTGGTCGTCCTGGGAGTGGTCTTCAGCGTGATGGCCTTCTTCAGCGACGGGACGTGGGGGATCATCGCGGGAACCGCGCGCCAGTGGTTGTCGGGATCGCCCACTCGCCTGGTGGCGCTGCGTTCGATCGGCGGCTGCGTGATGTGCCTCTTAGGTCTGCTGATCCTCGTCAGCGCGTTGGCCTCGTGACACCGCGGAACGTTCACCTCGACGGGTTCCTTACACTGCAGGGGACGAAGGAGTCCTCATGACGATGCACGGCGGTGGGCGAGTCGGGATCTCCTCGATGCGGCGCAACCGCGACATCCTGGAGCACCGGATCAAGAAGGGCACTCTGCCGCGCATGCTCACCTTCGCCCGGGCGTATCGCACGCTGATTCTGCTGTTCTTGGTCGTCGTGGTGTTGGACGCGGTGGTGAGCTCCGTGGCCCCCCTGGTACTGCGCGCCATCCTCGACGTCGGCATCAAACAGCGGCGCGAGGGACTCGTCATCGGGCTGTCACTCCTGACCGCGGCCTTGGCGTTGATCGACGCCGGATTGTCGCTCTTCGAGCGACGCGCGTCGGCGGTGATCGGCGAGAGCCTCATCTACGACCTCCGCGCGCGGGTCTATCGACATATCCAAGAGATGCCGGTGGCCTTCTTCTCGCGCACCCAGACCGGCGCACTGATCAGTCGGCTGAATAATGACGTCATCGGCGCCCAGCAGGCCTTCACCGACCTCTTCTCCAATGTGGTGGGCAACGCCGTGCTGCTCGCGATCATCTTGAGCGTCATGTTCTACCTCAGTTGGCCGATCACGTTGGTGGCGCTCATCTTGTTGCCGGTCTTCTTGTTGCCGGCCCGACGCGTCGGACGTCGACTCGGTACGTTGTTCCAGCGCGGCATGGAGCTCAACGCCGAGATGAACATGGTGATGAGCGAGCGTTTCAACGTGGCCGGCGCCACGGTGGTGAAGCTCTTCGGCCGTCCGCGAGATGAGCTCGCCTACTTCGAGTCGCGCGCCGGTCAGGTCCGCGACATCGGCGTGCGCCAAGCCACCTATCAGAGATTCTTCTTCGTCGCACTCTCGCTCACCGCCTCATTGGCCACGGCGTTCGCCTACGGATTCGGGGGAGTTGCGGTGCTCCATGGTTCACTGGCCGTCGGCACCCTCGTGGCCCTGCAGCTGTACTTGGCGCGACTCTACGGTCCCTTGACCCAACTCTCGAACCTCAACATCGACTACATGTCGGCCATGGTGAGCTTCGAGCGCCTCTTCGAGATCCTCGACCTCGAACCCATGATCAAGGACTCTCCCGACGCGCGCGAGATCCCTGAGGGGCCGGCCACCTTGAGTTTCGAGCATGTCGACTTCGAATATCCCGGCGCGGAAGAGGTCTCACTCGCCTCGCTCGAGGCGGTCGCCACTCTCGAGCGGGTCCAACGCACCCCGGTCCTTCACGACGTCTCCTTCGAGGTCGCCCCGGGGACGATGACCGCGCTGGTGGGACCCTCGGGTGCCGGCAAGACCACCATCTCGCTCCTCGTGTCGCGCCTCTACGACGTGACGTCGGGTTCGGTGCGCATCAATGGCGTCGACGTGCGCGACGCGACGTCGGCGTCGCTGAGCGCCACGGTGGGCGTGGTGACCCAAGATCCGCACCTGTTCCATGACACCATGCGCGCCAATCTCTTGTTCGCGCGGCCCGAAGCCACCGACGACGAGATCCACGCGGCGCTGGTCGCCGCCCAGATCGCTCCGTTGGTGGCGAGTCTGCCCCTGGGACTCGACACGGTCGTCGGCGAGCGCGGTTATCGGTTGAGCGGCGGCGAGAAGCAACGTGTCGCGCTGGCGCGACTCTTGTTGAAGGCGCCACGCCTGGTGGTGCTCGACGAGGCGACTGCCCACTTGGACAACGAGAGCGAGGCCGCGGTGCAACGGGCGCTCGATCAGACAATGCGAGAACGGACTTCGCTCGTCATCGCGCATCGGCTCTCGACCGTGCGCAACGCTGACCAGATTCTGGTGATCGACGGCGGGCGAATCGTCCAGCGCGGGACCCACGAGGAACTGCTGGACCGCGGCGGGTTATACCGCGACCTCTACGAGACCCAGTTCGCCTCGCAGCACCTAACCCATCGAATGGGCCCCGCCGTCGACGTGGATGACTGAGGCGGACGTGCCGCGCAGGAGCGGTGAGAGCAGCGCGATGGCGGCGTCGGCGACGGCGGAGGAGTCGTTAACGTCCCACCCCAGGGGCGCACGTTCGGCCCAAGTGTCCTCGAAGACCTGAAAGCCAGGGATGGACTTGGCCGCGATCGTGCGGATCGGTCCCGCGGCGAGCATGTTCACGCGAATTCGATCGGGACCCACCTCGCGGGCCAGGTAGCGCCCCAGCGATTCGAGTCCCGCCTTCATGACGCCCATCCAGTCGTAGACCGGATAGGCACGGGTGCCGTCGAAGTCGAGTGCGATGACTGAGGCGCCGCCCAGGGCCTCGCTCTTTTGCAGCAGGGGTCGAAATGCACCCACGAGCGAACTCAGCGAGTAGGTGGAGACCTGCATCGCCGTCGCCACGTCCTCAAAGGGCGCCACGAACATCCCCGCGCC
>JAJZFO010000204.1 GCA_021805305.1 Actinomycetes bacterium
CAAGTCCTCGAGCAACACCCAGCGACTCGCGCCCACGCGCAGGAACCGCGGCAGGGAACTGGGTACCTTGATGCGCGCGTTACGCTCCTCCCCGGTGGCCTCGTCACTCACGGTGACCGCGATGTTCAGCGAGAGGTTCGAGATCATCGGGAAGGGGTGGCCCGGGTCGACCGCGAGCGGCGTGAGCACCGGGTACACGTGGTTGTCGAAGTACGCGATGAGGTCGTCGCGATCGCTGACGCTCACCTCGGCGTACTTGACGATCTCGATGTCGTGGCGCGCCAACTCGGGCACCAGGACGTCGAGCACGAGTCGGTCCTGTCGTTCCACCAGGGACAAGACGCGCTCGCGGATGTCCGCGAGCTGCTGTCGCGGTCGCACCCCGTCTACCGACGGGGTCTGCACCCCCGCCGCCACCTTGTCCTCGAGGCTCACGACACGCACCTGAAAGAACTCGTCGATCATGTCCGCGAAGATGGCCACGAACTTGCACCGCTCCAGGATGGGCAGGCCCTGATCGTCCGCCAAGTCCAGGAGGCGCGCTCCGAACTCCAGACGCGAGAGCTCACGGCTCGAGAATCGTTCGGGTCCGAACGACGAGAGATCGAATGTCACGGGGCGTGGGTCTTTCTTCGGGTGGGTTACGACACTGACAATGCTACGACTACTGTGTCATCGTGGCGAGACATGCACGGGGCGCGGCGTTAAACCAGTCCTCCCCCTCCCCCTCGCCCACGACGACGTCGCGTTCGACCGAATTGGGTTTGCTGTTCATCGCCTGGGTCGTGGTCACGTGCTTCTACGTCTTGATGTCACTGGCCACCAAGGGGCGTCTGCCCGCACGGCTCGGTTTCTTTCTCGCGGTCCTCATCGTCGTCTCGTTGGTGATGCACGTCGCCATCCGCCGCTACGCCGCGCGCGCGTCTCAGGTCCTCCTACCGGTGGCCACGCTCCTCAACGGCATTGGCTACGTCGAGATCGCGCGGTGGAACCCGACGCGGGCCGGATTCCAGGCGTTCTGGTTCGTCGTCAGCGGGGTCATCGTCGTGGTGACGCTGAAATTCATCAAGTCCGTGCGCGACCTGGACCGCTACCGGTACTTGACCCTCGCGGCGGCGCTGGCCCTGATGCTGGCCCCCCTCATCCCGGGTATCGGGGAGAACATCAACGGAGCCCGCCTCTGGGTGGCGATCGGTCCGCTGTCGTTTCAACCCATCGAGGTCGCCAAGGTCCTGCTGGTGTTCTTCTTCGCCTCCTACTTCGCCGCGAACCGCGAACTCCTCTCGACGCCGACGGAACGCTTCGCGGGTCGCCTGTTCGTCTCGCCCAAGGTCCTGGTGCCCATCCTGGTGGCCTGGGGGGTCGCCCTCATGATCCTCGGTGGCGAGAACGACATCGGCTTCGCCATGTTGTTGTTCGTCCTCTTCTTCGCCCTGTTGTGGGTCACCACGGGGCTCAAGTCCTACGTCGCGCTGGGCCTGGCCCTGTTCGTCGGCGGGGCGCTGGTGGCCGATCAGCTGTTCCGCCAGGTCCAGGCGCGCGTCAGCTATTGGCTCGACCCGTGGTCGGCGGTCAACTACTACCACTCCAGCCAACTGGCCAATGGGTGGTTCGCCATGGCGGCGGGGGGCGTCGCCGGTACCGGCCTGGGCCTGGGCCAGGCCGGTCGCAACGTCTCGGAGACCACCTCGGACATGATCTTCGCCGCCCTGGGCGAGGAACTGGGTTTCGTCGGCGTGATCTTGATCCTCAGCCTCTTCGCCGTCTTCGTCGGGGAGGGATTCCGCATCGCCCAACGCGCCCAGTCGGACTTCGTGCGACTCACCGCCACGGGTCTCACCGCGACGATCGGACTCCAGTCCTTCTTCATCATGGCCGGCGTCTTGCGCATCGTGCCCTTCACCGGCATCACGTTGCCGTTCATGGCGTACGGGGGAAGTTCGCTCTTCGCCAACTACTTCATCGTGGCCCTGCTGTTGCGCATCAGCCACGAAGTGTCCGAGGAGAAACGCGGCGGCGAGGTGGTCGCCGTGACCTTCGACTAATCGCGCGCCAGGAGGTCCTCGGCGACCAGCAGCGGGGCCGGGACGACTTGTCGCAGCGCCAGCGTCATGGCGTCGCTGGGGCGACAGTCGAACACGCGTCGGCCGCGGGGCGTCATGAGGTCGAGTTCGCCGACGTAGACCCCGTCGCGAACGCGCACGACCCGAGCGGCGATGACGTCGGCGTGCGTCTCTTGGAGGATGGACACCACCAACTCACTGGTGAGGGGGCGCCGACCCACCGTGTGGTGCAGGGCCTGGTGCAGCGCCGTGGCGTCGGGCACGGCCAGCGGGAGCGTGAGCGACCGACGCTCGCCCTCGGCCTCGCGCAACGTCACGAGCGCCGTGGCGCTCGTGAAGTCGTAGACCACGCGCTCGACCTGGACGACCCGAAAGGCCACCTCGGGCGCGAAGGGGGCGCCCTCCGACACCCTCAATTCCCCAGACGGCGCGACACCGACAGCACCAGGCCCCCGGCGCTGTAGAACACCAGCGCCGCCGACCCACCGTAACTCAGCAGCGGCAGCGGGATGCCCGTCACCGGCATGATCCCCATGGTCATCCCGACGTTCTCGAAGGCACTGAAGGAGAAGAAGATGAAGATTCCGATGCTGAGCAGTCGACCCATGGTGTCCTTGGCGTGGCGCCCGATGACCCACATGCGCCACGCGATGAAGGCCAGCAACAAGATCACCGACGCCGCGCCCACGAAACCCAACTGCTCGCCGATGGCGGTGAAGATGAAGTCGGTGCGCTGCTCGGGCACGAAGCCGAGCACCGTCTGGAGTCCGTTGAAGGCGCCCGCCCCCCACAGCCCGCCGGCCCCGATCGCGCTCTTCGCGTTGTGCACCTCGTAGAGGAGGGCCGCGATGGCCGGATTGTTGGAGTTCTGGTTGAAGAACGACGTGAATCGCTCGACCTGGTACTTCTTGAGCAGGTCGAGGTAGACGGCGGCGGCGAGCCCGACGCTGCCGAGCACGGTGAGCACCGTCATGAAGCGAGGCGGGATGCCCGCGACCACCATCATTCCCGCGACCACGAGCACGATGATGATGGCCGTGCCCAGGTCGGGCTGGAGCACGATGAGGCCGAGGGGGGCGCCCGCCATGATCAAGAGCCGCACCACGTCGTACATGCGCAGCCCCTCGCTGCGGCGCGCGCAGAACGTGGCCACCGCCAACACGATGAAGAGCACCGTGAACTCGCTGGGTTGGATCTGCACGAAACCGAAGCTGTACCACCGCTGGGCGCCGAGCGCGCTCTTGCCCAGCACGAAGACGCCGGCGAGGGCGAAGAACGAGCCGATGTAGAGGGGGGTGGCCAAGATCTCGAGGCGCCGGTAGTCGATGCGCGCGATGATGGCCATGGCGACGATGCCCAGGCACACGAAGAAGCCCTGGCGCTCCAGGTAGTAGTGGGGGTTGTACCCCGCGTTGGTCAGGGCTACGCGCGTGGCGCTGTAGGACATGAAGGCGCCGAAGAACCCGAGGACGATGAGCGCGATCGCCAGCGGGTAGTCGACGTGAGTCCCCGGGCGGTGTAGTGAGATCGAGCGGGCGTTGAGCGTCTCGGTCACGCGGGGGCCTCGGTCAGCGTCGACAGGAGGTGCGCACCGGGGATGTCGCTGTCCCACCACCAATTCATCTGGCGCGCGACGGTGTAGGCCAGCATGGAGAGACCGTTGCGGGTACGACAGCCCATGGCGGCGTGTTGGGCCAACCAGGGCGACTGGCGCGGCTCGTAGGTGATATCGACGGCGATGGTCTCGCGCGACACCCCCTGGAGCGCGGCGCCGTGGTGGACGCGCGACGACGAGGGCGTGGTGTTGACGATAAGTTCGACGGGCCGGTAGATCAGGGTGTGGTCCACCACGCCGCGGTGGGCGTTCACCAGCGCGGTCACGGTATCGGCGTTGCGGCCCAGCACGCTGACGGCACTGGCCCCCTCGCGCACCAACGCGTCCACGATGGCCCGCGCGGCCCCACCCGAGCCCAGCACCACGACGTGCGCGCCGCTCACGCCGACGCCGAATTCACCGCGCAACGAGTCGAGGAACCCCGCGCCGTCGGTGGAAGCGCCGAGGAGTCGGTCGTCGCGCCACAGCAGGGAGTTCACCACGCCCAGGGCCGCGGCGCGTTCCTCGAGGTCGTCACAGAGGGCCGCGGCCCTCTCCTTCAGCGGCATCGTCACCGCCAGCGCGTCGAAGCGTTCACCCATCATTCCGCGCAGCTGGTGAGCGTGCTCGAGGTCGACGTCGAGCCTCTCGGACGTGCCCTCGAGGCCCAGGTAGGCCAGACCCGCCACGTGTAACTGGGGGGACAAGGAATGCTCGATGGGCGATCCGACCACGCCGAGGCGCCACGTCCTCATAGGCCCGCCTTCGCCGCGGCGGCTTCGTTCTTCAGTTGCTGGGCGAAGGTGGTGGAGAACGCCATGTGGCCGTCCTTGCTCACCAGCACGAAGTAGAGCCACGGACCGGGCGGGGGGTTCAGCGCCGCGGCGAGGGCCTGGGGCGAGACGACGCCGATGGGCGTGGGCGTGAGGCCCCGGTGGCGGTAGGTGTTGTAGGGCGTGGGGGTGGCCAGCATCGCGCGCGTCACCGTGCCCCCGTCGAGTCCCAGGGCGTAGAGGACCGTCGAGTCCATCTGCAGGGGCATGTTCTGGTGGAGACGG
>JAJZFO010000260.1 GCA_021805305.1 Actinomycetes bacterium
GACGACTCGCTCAACGAAGCGGCGTCGCATCTCCTCGAGTCCGAGCCCCTCACCCGCGACCGAACTCGGCACCGGTGCGCTCGCGGCGGGCTCCGGTGCGCTCGCGGCGGGCTCCGGTGCGCTCGCGGCGGGCTCCGGTGCGCTCGCCCGGGTCTCGGTCGACTCCTCGTCGGCCGCGACGGGCACCTCCTCCGCCGCCGACGTCGTGACCGCGCCGATCGGGCGCCGCAGGGCGGCGGCGGGAGCGGGCGGCGGGGCCACCGAGCGGTCGAGTCGTTCGAGTTTGGTGACGCGTTCGGCCAGCGCGTCGAGGGACGAATCCAATTCGGGCTTCACGAGGCGCACCATCGCGACCTCGAGCACCACGATCTTCACCGGAGCGCTCTTCATCTCGCGCAGGGCGCGCCCCATCGTCTCGAGGATCCGCACCGTGCGGGCGAGTCCGAGGGAATCGCCCCAGTCACGCAGCCGTTCACGGTCCGCGTCCACCGCGTCGGCGACGTCGGGGGCCACCTGCAACAAGAACGCCTGACGTACCTCGGCGGCGAAAGTCTCGGCCAGTTGCTCGGGGTCCCACCCGTCGCGCGCCAGGAGGGCCAACGTAGAGATCGCCCCCACGGCGTCCTCGCCGAGGATGGCGCGAAACAGACCGTCGAAGTCCGGTTGCGTCGCGTCGCCCGCACCGGTGGCCAGTAACTGGTCGAGGGCGCTGAGGGCGTCGCGCGCCGAGCCTCGGCCGAGGCGCACCGCCGTCTCGATCGTGGCCTCGTCGACCGCCAACCCGGCGGCCCCGCGTACGTCGTCGAGCAACGTCTTTAACGTGTCGCCCCCGAGCAACCGAAATTCGAGGTGCTGGGTTCGCGAGCGAATCGTCGGGAGGACCTTGTGGGGATCGGTGGTGGCGAGGACGAAGATGACGTGGGGCGGTGGCTCCTCGAGCGTCTTCAATAACGCGGCGGACGCCGGCTTGGAGAGTTGGTGCACCTCGTCGAAGATGTAGATCTTCCAGCGCCCGGGCGTCCCGTGCCAGGCGCCCGCGGTGATCTCACGGATGTCGTCGACCCCATTGTTGGACGCGGCGTCGAGTTCGGTGACGTCCAGCGAGGACCCTCGCGTGATCGCCACGCAACTCGCGCACTGGTTGCAGGCGTCACCGTCGACGGGACTCTCACAATTCAACGCCTTGGCCAGGATGCGCGCCGTCGTGGTCTTTCCGGTGCCGCGCGGTCCCGAGAAGAGGTAGGCGTGGCTAATCCGTTCGCGCGCCACGGCCCCCTGCAGGGCGCGCACCACGTGGTCTTGACCGCGAAGTTCAGCGAAGCGGCCGGGACGGAAGCGGCGATAGAGCGAGGTCACCCCGTCGGTGGACGCGGCGAGAGAAGCGGGAGTGGCCATGCGCCAATGCTAACGGTGGGGTGTCAGCGCCGAAGTCCACAGCGGCGACCAGGCTGACCGTGGCACCCGGCGCAATCCGCTGAGAGCTGCTGGCTTCCACCCCTGACTCGGTTCACGAACGGCCGTCGCACGGGACCCGATCACCGCTGGGGACCTCGACCATCTCAGGCTACCGGAACCGCACCCCGCCCGACTCGGGTAGCCTTGCAAGCCGGTGTTCAAATTCGCGTCACGGCGTGGATTCTTGGAGGAGTGCGAGAGCGGCCGAATCGGCACGATTGGAAATCGTGTGAAGGGAAACCTTCCGTGGGTTCAAATCCCACCTCCTCCGCCACGGGTTCCTTCGAACGCGGGACCCGCCCCGCAGGTCAAGGAACTGATGTCGGCGCGGTCGGGTGCCGCGAATTCGCCCGCGCGCGTGCCGCGCGTGCCCGCTATTCGCAGGTAGGCGATCCGAGCCGCACCCCGTCGTGAAGGGCAGCCCTCACGCGACGACCCTCGTCCACCGTCGTGGGCAGACGTCGTTGAGGTGGTGGGGATCCGACCCCTTCCGCGGACTCGACGACGAGGACTATCGACCGAGTGCGATCGGCGAGGCCCGACATCTCGTGCGCGACGGGCACGCCATCGCCCGACGCGAGCGGACTCGTCACCGGAGAATTTCCTGTGACGTTGATGAGGTTCGGACCATAATGTCGGCGCACATCGTGAGTTCGTCGGAAGATGAAGATACCTTCTTCCCATCGTCACACCATCGTCACGAGAACCGACTGACGAGCGCTTCGGCCTCGTTACGGTCGATAGTGACGGCATCGAGCCGGCGCATCGCCATCAACCACACACGTGGAATGGGAAGTGGGACCTCATGAATACCAAACTCAAGATTGGCCTCGCGGCGGTACTGATCGTCGCAATCGGCGGCGGGGCCATCGGCCTGGCGAGTTCCGCGCGCAGCCGTCCCTCGCCGACGAGCCACGTGCTCACCTTCGCCGAGGGGCCGGGAGCGGCGCCGAACTACATCTTCCCCTATATGTCGTGCACGAACTTCTCGGTGGCGACCATCAACGCCTTCCAGTTCGAGATGTATCGACCGCTGTACTGGTTCGGCTTCGGAGCCAACGCCACCTACACCCCCGCCCTCTCACTCGCCGCTCCGCCGGTCATGAGTAACGGCGACCGCACCATCACCATCCGTACGAAGGGCTGGAAGTTCGCCGACGGCCAGAGCATCAACGCACAATCGGTGATGTTCTTCTTGAACATGTACCACTCGGTGCCGACGGACTACTGCGGCTACAACAAGGGCTACGGAATCCCCGACCAGTTGGCGAGCGCCCAGGGATCCGGTGACGCCGTGACCCTGCACTTCACCACGAGCGTCAACCCGAAGTGGATCCTATACAACTACCTCTCGGAGATCACGCCGATGGCCAACGTCTGGGACGTCAGCGCCCCGGGCCGACCGTCCACCTGCGCGAGTGGCGCGTACGGCGCGGCCACCACCGACGCTGCCTGCAAGGCCGTCTACACCTACTTGACGGCTCAGGCATCCATGGAATCGACGTACACCGACACCCTGTGGCAGTCGGGCGTCAGTGGTCCCTGGACGTTGCGGCACTTCGACAACCTGGGCAACGTGACCTTCGTAGCGAACCCGGCGTACTCGGGTCCCCAGAAGGCGCAGGTGAGTTCGGTCGTCGAACTGCCCTTCACCACGACCTCGGCCGAGCAGATCGCGCTACGCGCGGGCAAGGTGGACCTCGGGTACATCGATCCCAGCAGCGTCACCCAATTGGGAACCCCGACCCAGCCCGGCGCCAACTGGTCACCGATTGCGAACAACTTCAATCTGGAGGTGGGGGCACCGTGGTCCGTGGACTACGCGCCCTACAACTTCAATCCCCTGAACCCTCAGTCGAAATTCCTCGACCAGCTCTACGTACGTCAGGCGCTACAGATGACCGTCGACCAGCCGCTGATGATCAGGAAGATCCTCAAGGGCTACGGCTACCCGCAAACCACCCCGCTCCCACCCGTGACGCCGGTCGCGATCTCGGGTCCGGTGTCGACCCGCAACCCCTACCCGTACGACCCGACCGCGGCGGCCACCCTCCTGCGTCATCACGGCTGGCGCGTCGTCGGAGGCCAACTCACTTGTGAGGCGGCCGGTACCGCCGCCACTGAGTGCGGGGCGGGCATTGGCCGAGGGGACGTGTTGGCGATCACCGTGCTCTACGGCAGTGGCATCCCCTCGCTGCAGACACAAGTCGACACCGAGGTGTCCGAATGGCGCTCGCTGGGCATCGACGCAACGGAGAACGCCAAGCCCTTCAACGAGGTGGTCGGCGACTGCGTCAGCAGTTCGTCGTCGTGGAGCGTCTGCCTCTGGGGGGCCGGATGGATCTTCGCCCCGGATTACTACCCCTCGGGCGAGTCGCTCTTCGTACCCGGCGCCAGCTTCAACATCGGCGCCTACAGCAATCCGGCGCTAACGGCGGCGGTGAAGCGCACCACCTTCGGTACCGCCACGCTCGCCGAATACTCCCAGATCACGGCGCAACAGCTCCCCGTCCTCTTCCAGCCCAACGGCACCATCGGCTACGCCGGCAGTGGCATCGGGGAGGTCATCAAGACGTTGAAGGCGTCCGACGGTGCGGGCTTCACCCCGAATTCCTTGACCAACTTCATGCCGGAGTATTACCACTTCTAGTCCTCACTCGGGTGAGTACTGCCACCACCGACGCTCCGCGCCTCTACGCGGGCGTCGGTGGTGCCCGCCGTGCGCTCTCTCGAGCGACCTTCAACATTCGCAGCGACCCGGCCGCGGCGACACGGCGCCCACCGCGACGAACCTCGGCGGTGACGCGCCCGGTACGCGAGTACACCGGGGGGTGGTGTTGACGCCACTGCTGTCCGTTCACTCGAGGAGCGGGGCGACGTCGTCGAACCCTGTCCGGGCGGCTCACGGGCCACCCGACCTCCGCGGCGTTCTTCACGCCCGTCACGCCCGGACGCAGAGGCCACGATGCGCGCGCGACCGCCGCGCGACTCCGGCCCCTTCGTGTTCGTCGACCACCGAGGAGCCAGGTCACACCGGTCGCCCGGTATCACCTCGGGCCCCGGGCCGGGGTGCGTCCGTCGAGCGCCATCGGATAACGGAGTGCGCGATAACTCCGCGAGGCGATGACCAGCTCAGTTCTCAGTCCCACCGACGCCGCAGGTGCGCGATGAATTCGTCGCCACGAGACCCGGCGAACCAGCGGACGTGACCCATCAGGTAGCCGTCGTAGGCGAGGTGAGTGTTCGCCGTCG
>JAJZFO010000009.1 GCA_021805305.1 Actinomycetes bacterium
GACTTCGTGCTGTGGCAGCCCTCCCTCGACGACGAGCCGGCCTGGGAGTCGCGCTGGGGCGCCGGGCGTCCGGGGTGGCACATCGAATGCTCGGTCCTGGCGCGTCGCGACCTGGGCGACACCATCGACGTCCACGGGGGTGGCCGCGACCTGGCGTTCCCTCATCACGAGTGCGAGGCGGCGCAGAGCGAGTCGGTCACCGGTCAGACGTTCGCGCGCCACTGGTTGCACGTGGGTCTCGTCGGACTCGACGGGGTGAAGATGTCGAAGTCACTGGGCAACCTGGTGTTCGTCTCGGAGCTGGCCCAGCGGGCCGAACCCGCCGCGGTGCGCCTGGCCATGCTCGACCAGCACTACCGACACGACTGGGAGTGGCACGACGAGTTGCTCGCGCGCGCGCAGTCGCGCCTGGCGACGTGGCGCTCCACTCTCAACGGTCGGGCGAGCTCGGCCCTGCAGGACGTGCGCGATGCGCTCGACGACGACCTCGACTGCCCGAGCGCCCTCGCCGCGGTGGACGCCGCGGCGCACGCCGGCGCGACGGTGGCCCCGGCCGCCGCGCTGCTCGGCATTACGCTGTGAGCGACGAAAGGTGAAGTCGGTGATTGACGTCCAGCTCCCAGACGGAAGTACGCGCACGCTCGACGAGGGTTCGAGCGCGCGTGACCTCGCGGCCGCGATCGGACCGCGACTGGCCAGCGACGCGATCGCGGCGCAGGTGAACGGTGAGCTGACCGACCTGACCCGGCCCCTGGCCGACGGCGACCACGTGGCGATCGTCACCCCGGCGAGCGACCTGGGTCGCGACGTGCTGCGCCACTCGACCGCGCACGTGCTGGCCCAGGCCGTCGTGCGAATGTGGCCCGGTGCGCACTACGCGATTGGTCCCTCGATCCGTGACGGCTTCTACTACGACTTCGACCTGCCCCACGGGGCGCGCTTCAGTGACGACGACCTGGCGCGCATCGAACACACCATGCGCGCCATCGTCGCCGAGGACCAGCCCTTCCTACGATCGGAGTTCACGATCGAGGAGGGGCTCGAGCTCTTCAAGGACCAGCCCTTCAAGGTCGAGATCATCTCGGGCGTGCGCGGCGGAGCGAACCCCGAGGACGCGGGAGAGATCGGGGGGTCGGTGGTCTCCACCTACTCCAACACGCCCGAGTTCCAGGATCTCTGCCGGGGACCCCACGTGCCCTCGACCAAGCGGCTCGGGCACTTCAAGCTCATGCGCGTGGCGGGCGCCTACTGGCGTGGCGACGAGAAGAGGCCCCAGCTCCAGCGGATCTACGGCACGGCCTGGGAATCCAAGGAAGCCCTCGCGGCGCACCTCGTACAACTCGAGGAGGCCGAGAAGCGCGACCACCGTCGTCTGGGTGTCGAGATGGACCTGTTCTCGTTCCCGGGCGAGCTCGGACCCGGTCTCGCGGTGTTCCACCCCAAGGGCGGGACCATGCGCCGCGTGATGGAGGAGTACTCGCGCGCGCGTCACGTCGAGGCGGGTTACGACTTCGTCAACTCGCCCCATATCACCAAGGCCGAACTGTTCGAGACCTCGGGCCACCTCGATTGGTACGCCGAGAGCATGTATCCGCCGATGGACCTCGACGACGGCCAGCAGTACTACCTGAAGCCCATGAACTGCCCCTTCCACGTGCTCATCTTCAAGGCCCGTCAGCGTTCCTATCGCGAGCTGCCGCTACGCATGTTCGAATTCGGATCGGTCTATCGCTACGAGAAGTCCGGCGCCGTGCACGGCCTCACCCGGGTGCGCGGCATGACCCAGGACGACGCGCACATCTTCTGCACGCGCGAGCAGATGCGCCAGGAGCTCATCGACCTGCTCACCTTCGTGCTCGCGTTGCTGCGCGACTTCGGGCTCAACGACTTCTACCTCGAGCTCTCCACTCGTCCCGAGGTCAAGTCGGTCGGCAGCGACGAGGAGTGGCGTGAGGCGGAGTCGACTTTGGCCGACGTGGCCCGACAGGCCGGTCTCGACCTGGTCCTCGACGAGGGCGGGGGAGCGTTCTACGGTCCCAAGATCTCCGTCCAGGCCCGCGACGCCATCGGGCGCACGCACCAACTCTCCACCATCCAACTGGACTTCCAACTGCCCCAACGCTTCGAGGCCAGTTACGTGGCGGGCGACAACGCGCGGCACCGGCCCATCATGATCCATCGCGCCCTCTTCGGTTCGGTGGAACGTTTCATGGCGATCCTGATCGAGCACTACGCCGGGAACATGCCCACGTGGATGAGTCCCGAACAGGTCGTGGTGCTGGGCGTGCGCGACGACCACGACGACTACGCGAACGAGGTGGCGGCTCGCCTGCGCCGCGACGGCGTGCGCGTGAGTGTCGAGGCGGCCAATGAGCCCCTGGGCTCGCGGATCCGTCGGGCCAAGCTCGAGAAGGTCCCCTACATCCTGGTGGTGGGCGACGACGACGTGAGGGCCCACACGGTCGGGGTGAACGCGCGCGGTGCCAATGACCCCGAACGTGGCGTGGACCTTGACGAATTCCTCGCGCGACTGCGTGAGGAGATCGCCGCGCACGGTTCTCCGGAGCTCGACCGTGCCTCTTGAGCGCTTCGCCGCGTCGTGGCGCGAGGCGTACGTGTCGGGCCCCGACGCCGCGAATCACGCCAGCGACGAGGGCGCGTGCGTCTTTTGTGAACTCTCCAAGATGGCTCCCTCGAGTGATTCGGGCGTCGTGTGGCGTGATGAGCTGAGTTTCGTCACGCTCAACGCCTTCCCCTACGGCTCGGGACACCTCCTGGTGCTGCCGCGGCGCCACGTGGGGTCGCTGCTGGAACTGCACAACGACGAGTACGAGAGTTTCGTCTGGACGCTGCGACGCACGGTGGCCGCCCTCGAACTCGCCTACCACTGCGACGGGATGAACGTCGGGATGAACCTGGGCCTGGCCGCCGGTGCCGGGATTCCCAAGCATTTGCACGCTCACGCGCTGCCGCGGTGGAACGGCGACACGAACTTCATGAGCACCATCGCCGAGACGCGTGTCCTGCCAGAATCCTTGATGTCGACCTGGCGCAAGGTCGTCGAGCACTTTGAGTAGGTTTCGGGCATAGCGCGCTCGGTAGACTTCGCTCAGGACCTGGGAGATAGATGTTCGACGGAAAGTTCCGCCAGTCTGTAGACGCCGCCACCGCCCCCGTGGGTCGGTGGTTCGTGCGCGTCGGCTTCTCCGCCGACGTCGTGACGGCGTCGGGACTGGTGTTCGCGATGGTCACCGCCTGGTGCATCGCCGAAGGTCATTTCGTCCTCGCCATCGTCTTGTTGACCCTCACCGGCGCCCACGACCTGCTCGACGGCGCGGTGGCCAAGGCGTCGCACCGCGCCAGCCAGCGAGGTAGCTTCTTCGATTCGGTGGTGGACCGCGTCGCCGATGCGGTGCTGCTGGGCGGGGTGGCGTTCTACCTGCAGCGTCACCACCCCGGCGAGCTCGTGCTACTGCCCTTCGCCCTCCTCACGACGTTCTTCTTGATCTCCTACCAGCGCTCCAAGGCCGAGAGCCTCGGCCTGGCCGCCAAGGGCGGACTGATGGAGCGCGCCGAGCGCCTCGTGCTGCTCGGGGTGGCCCTCCTCTCGCCGGCGATCTTCGTCCCGGTGCTGTGGGTCATGCTGGTCTTGACCGCGATGACCGCACTCGGTCGCTTCTGGCGGGTGTGGCAGGTGGCCGCGCGGCCCGCCCCTCGAGTGGTCATCGAGCGTACGGCGCGCCCGCACGTGCGTCGTGCTCGCCGGCTCAGTCGCTCCTCACGTCACTAGGCCGTGGACCCGCGAACGAAGGTCCTGCTGTTCAAGTCACTCGCCACGGTGATCGAACGCCTGCCCGAGCGCGTCGACGTCGCGGGTGCACGTTGGGCGGCACGGGTGATCGGCTCGCGCTCGCCGAGTCGCGCCCACCTCGAGAAGAACCTGGCGCGAGTGCTGGCGGGCGACGCCCCCATCGACCCCCTCGTCCTGGAGCGCTACGTGCGGCGCGGTTTCGCCCACTACGGGCAGTACTGGGCTGAGGGTGCGAAGCTCCCCGCACTGGGTCGCGACGCGATCACTCGGCGCTTTCGCATCGCCGAGGGTCTCGAGCACCTCGAGGACGCCTTCGCCCGGGGACGCGGCGTGGTCGTCGCCCTGCCCCACATCGGCTCGTGGGAGTGGGGCGGCTCCTACATCTCCACCCTGGGGATGCCGATGACGGCGGTGGCCGAGGAACTCGAACCGGCTGATCTCTTCGACTGGTTCAAGGCGAAACGCGAATCAATCGGGATCCACGTCGAGGGACTCAACGCCCAGGCCAGTGGACGCCTGCTCCAGGTGCTCAGGGATGGTGGGGTGGTCGGACTGCTGTGCGACCGCGACATCCAAGGTGGGGGGATCGAGGTCGACTTCTTCTCGCGACGCGTCACCCTTCCCGGGGGCCCCGCCACCCTCGCGTTACGCTCGGGCGCGGCGCTGGTCGCGGCCGCGTGCTACATGGGACCCGGCGACGACCATTTCGCGGTGGTGACCCCGCCGTTGCCCGTCGAGCGAACCGGGCGGCTCCGCGACGACGTCACGCGGCTCACCCAGATGGTGGCCCACGAGCTCGAGGACCTGATTCGACGGGCCCCCGAACAGTGGCACGTCCTCGAGGACCGGTTCGAGGCGACGTGAGCGGCGACGAGATCAAC
>JAJZFO010000131.1 GCA_021805305.1 Actinomycetes bacterium
ATCAATGGTCGGGCGCCTTCAATCTGGTCGCGCCGAGTCCCTGCACCAATCGCGAGATGACCAAGTCCCTCGCCCGCGCCCTGCGACGACCCGCGTTGCTGAAGGTGCCAACGCTGGCGATGCGTCTGACCCTGGGGCGAGAACTGGCCGACAACACGGTCCTGACGAGCCAGCGCGTGATTCCCACCGCGCTCGAGGCCAGCGGCTTCACGTTCGCCTCGAGGGACATCGACGCCATCATCGCCTCGGCGCTCGCCTGACGCCTCACGAGACGTGTCGCACGCGTTGGCGTCGCGAGGGCACGTCGCGCGCGAGCGACGCCGAGGGATGGTCCTCGCCGTCGGGCACGCCGATCAACACGGTGCCAAAGAGGACCTCGTCGCTCACGCCCGCCCACGCCAGGACGTCGGCGTCGTGGCGGAAGTTTCCCCACAGCGTCGCCCCCAGGCGCCGCTCCTCGAGCAACAAGAGCAGGGACATCGTGGCCATGGCGGCGTCGGTGTGCCAGTAGGGGACGAGCCAGGACTCGGGCGTGGCGAGCCCCGACGAGGCCTTGTCCGCCTGGGCGTAGCGCACGAAGTAGTCCTGGGGTCGCGAGGTGACGATGACCACCGACGTGGCGCGCGCCAGACCCGCGAAGCGGGGGCTGCTCTCACGCCACGCTTCGTCGGTGGCGACCTCGAAGTACGTGGGTACCTGATCAGGGGCCACGGTCGTCATGCGTACCCCGGCGCTGTTGCCCGCGGTGGGCGCGAGGAGCGCCAGCTCGCACAGATCGTCGATGAGGGACTGGTCGATCCCCTCGGGCGAGAACGATCGGGTCATCCGACGACGTCGCAATAGCTCGCTGAGGTCCATGGAACGGGTCTACCAGAGGCCGGTCGCGAATGATGACCAATCAGGTAAGATTTAGCGCGAACCAAGGAGCGACCGTGTCTTCACCTCGAGAACTACTGAACGCCGCTAAGGCCGAGATCCGTGAGATCGACCCCCACGAGGTCGCCGCGCAGCTGGGCCGCTACACCCTGCTCGACGTGCGCGAGCCCGACGAGTACGAACAAGGAGCGGTCGCGGGTGCGGTGCACATCCCGCGCGGCAACCTCGAGTTCGCCGTCGAAGGTCGACTGCTCGATAAGTCCGCGCCCGTCGCCGTGTACTGCGCCGGCGGGGTTCGTTCGGCCTTCGCGACCAAGACTCTCCAGGACCTGGGCTACCAGGAAGTGGTGTCGATCATCGGAGGGTTCAACAAATGGAAGGACGAGGGCCTGCCCTGGACGACACCCCAGACGATGACGGCCGATCAGCGGAACCGCTACCAGCGCCACCTGTTGCTGCCCGAAGTGGGCGAGAAGGGCCAGTTGAAGTTGCTGGCCTCCAAGGTTCTCCTGCTCGGCGCGGGGGGCCTGGGTTCTCCGGCGGCACTGTACCTGGCGGCCGCGGGCGTGGGGACCCTGGGCATCATCGACATGGACGTGGTGGACGCGTCGAACCTGCAGCGCCAGATCCTTCATAACACCGATCGCATCGGTATGCGCAAGGTCGACAGCGCCAAGGCCACCCTCACCGCGATGAATCCCGACTTGACGGTCAAGACCTACGACACGCGACTGGGCGCGGACAATATCCTCGACATCATTGACGGTTACGACGTCATCGTCGACGGTACGGACAACTTCCCCACGCGCTACTTGGTCAATGACGCCGCGCTGATGAAGAACATTCCGGTGGTGCACGGCTCGATCTTCCGCTTCGAGGGTCAGGTCACCGTCTTCGCTCCCTACGTAGGACCCTGCTACCGCTGCATGATCCCCGAGCCGCCACCCGCGGAGCTCGCTCCCAGCTGCGCCGAGGCCGGCGTGCTGGGCGTGCTACCGGGCATCGTGGGATCGATTCAGGCTATCGAGACGATCAAGTTGCTGTTGGACCTCGGTGAACCGCTGATCGGGCGACTCTTGACCTATGACTCGATGGATCAGAGCTTTCGCACCTTCAAGGTGCGCCGTGACCCCGAATGCCCGGCGTGCGGCGAGCACGCGGGCCCGATCCAGATCCTCGAGTACGACGACCTGTGCATGCCCCACGCGGTGCTCGCCTAGGCGCGAGTGAATGGCGTCAGACAGTGGGGCCGGCCTCGTAACGCGCTCGCCAGGTCAGTTGATCGTCGAGGTCCCCGGGTTCGTGGTCCGCGCCGGGGTCGTCGGGACTGATCACGCACTGGGGCGGGGGAACCGTACGGTTGACGGTGTCACTTCGTCGCGCCTCCAACAGAGCCGGCGGCAGTTCGAGTCGCTTCAACCGGCGCGCGGCGTAGTGGTCGCTCGGCGCACTGGGTAGGAGCACGTCGCGGACCCAGTCCCACTGGGCCGCCTCGTGAACGGCGAGTAGCTCGCGCATCTCGGACTCGTCGCGACCTCCCCGTAACAGGTCCGCCTCCCAGGCGATGATGTTCGCGGGGAAGAATCCCGGTTCCTCGCGGACCTCCCAGGACTCTTGGGTTGACAATCGCTGCAGCTGGAAGCCCACGCCCAGGGAATCGTCGAGTCGATGCGTCCCGAATCGGGTCCTCGCCCCCGTGAGGTAGGCCGCGACGTCACCCAGGCACGGTGAGTTCTTCGACACCACCAAGAGGTCGCTGCGATCGAACCCCTCGTCGGCGAAGGCCAGGTCCGCCAGCGCTCGCATGGCCCACACGCCGCGAAGCAACCCATCGCACGCGTGACCATGCGCCAGGACGAGGTCCGCCACGGTGATCGTCTTGACGCGGGGATCGAGGCGACCCTGGGCCGAACGCGTGTCGCGCACGGTGAACGTCGGCAACGCGCCCTCAGTGAGCCACGACGCCAGAGACCAGTGAGGTCGCGGTGCCGCCCCGTCGCTCGCGTTCGCGTCGTCGTGCGCCACGGACCTAGAAGCTCACCACGGTGGCGTTCTCTACGGCGTACCGTACGAAGGCGTCGCGCGCGAACTGCAGTCTGATCCCGCGGGCGCTCAGGGCCTCTTCGGTACCGGCGGCTCGGGCCGCGTTGACGCAGGCGCCCACCGCAACGCCGGCGGCAATCAACTCGTCGATCTGTTGGTTGTACTCGCCGCGCACGGGCGACTCGTCGGCGGCGCTCAGGGCGCCCTGCGCCGGTCCGAAGCAGAACACTTCGAGCGTGACACCCTGCTCGGACGCCACCTGGCGGATCCGCTCGGCGACGTGTGAACCGGCGGACAGTGAGTCGTCGTCCCCGTGGAAGAGGTGGATGACTGACAGTGGCATGGCGGGCTCCTTCACATTTCAGTGGTCGAGGCCCACGCTATTGGCCCCGGCGACGGACCTTTGGCCTCTCTTGCTCACGTCGCCCCACGAGGCCACGGCGTAGCATGGCCCTCGTGGACCCCGACCAGAGATCGACGGATTCCGGTATCGAGATTCGCCGTGTCTATCACGGTGCCGATATGTCGGATTTCGAGGAATCGCGCGACCTCGGCGAACCCGGGGAGTATCCCTTCACCCGCGGGGTCTACGCCAACATGTACCGTGGCCGACTCTGGACCATGCGCCAGTACGCGGGCTTCGGCACCGCGGAGGAGACCAACGAGCGGTTCCGCTTCCTGCTCGGGGCGGGTCAGACCGGCCTGTCGTGCGCGTTCGACCTGCCGACGCAGATGGGCTACGACTCCGACCACGTCCGCGCCGAGGGTGAGGTCGGCCGCGTCGGGGTGGCCATCTCCTCCTTGGAGGACATGAGGTTGTTGCTGGCGCACCTGCCCCTGGCCGAGGTCACCACGTCGATGACCATCAACGCCACCGCGTCGACGCTGCTGTTGCTCTATCAGCTCGTCGGCGAGGAGCAGGGCGTCCGCGGTGACCAACTGCGTGGCACCATCCAAAATGACATCTTGAAGGAGTACATCGCTCGCGGGACCTACATTTACCCCCCGCGGCCCTCGATGCGCCTCATCGTCGACACCTTCGCCTACTGCGCGAAGGAGATGCCCAACTGGAACACGATCTCCATCTCGGGCTACCACATCCGCGAGGCCGGGTCGACGGCGGTCCAGGAGGTCGCCTTCACCTTGGCCGACGGTATCGCCTACGTCGAGGCGGCGCTCGCCGCGGGACTGGCCGTGGACGACTTCGCGCCGCGGCTCTCGTTCTTCTTCAACGCCCACAACAACCTCTTCGAGGAGGTCGCGAAGTATCGTGCCGCCCGCCGCTTGTGGGCGACGATCATGCGTGAACGCTTCGCCGCGACCAAGCCGTCGTCGTTGATGTTGCGGTTCCACACCCAGACCGCGGGCTCCACGTTGACCGCCCAACAGCCCGAGAACAACGTCATTCGCGTGACGCTCCAAGCCCTCGCCGCGACCTTGGGGGGGACCCAGAGCCTGCACACCAACAGCTTCGACGAAGCGCTCGGACTGCCCACCGAGCACGCGGTGCGCCTCGCGCTTCGCACCCAACAGGTCATCGGGTACGAGACCGGGATCGCTGACACCGTGGATCCGCTGGCGGGATCATATTTCGTCGAGACGCTCACCACGCAGATCGAGCAGCGCGCCCGGGCCTACCTCGACGCCATCGATGAGATGGGTGGGGCGGTGGCCGCCATCGAAGCCGGGTATCCCCAGCGCGAGATCGAGAACGCCGCCTACGACTACGCGCGC
>JAJZFO010000107.1 GCA_021805305.1 Actinomycetes bacterium
GTTCTTGCGATACCACATCCACGCCTCGGGGTTGATCGGCTCACCGACCGTGCCGAGCAGGCGCAGCGACGACAGGTCGAAGGCCGCGGGGATCTCGTGGCCCCACTTCATGAGGGTACGGATCGTGGTGGGTGCAGTGTAGAGGATGCTTACGTGATGCGTCGAGATGATCTTCCACCACCGGTCGCGTCCTCCCGAGTCGGGCAGGCCCTCGTACATCATTTGGGTCACGCCGTTGATCAGGGGCCCGTAGACGATGTAGCTGTGCCCGGTGATCCATCCGATGTCGGCCGCGGTCCAGCACACGTCGGACTCGGGCTTGACGTCAAAGACGTAGTAGTAGGTGGTGGCGACTTGGGTCAAGTAGCCCGCGGTGGTGTGGAAGATCCCCTTGGGTTTGGCGGTCGTGCCCGAGGTGTACATGATGAACATCGGCGTCTCGGCGGCGAAGGACTCGGGTTCGTGCACGTCGCTCTGTCGTTCGACGATGTCGTGCCACCAGTGGTCGCGTCCCTCGACCCACTCGACGTCGCCGTCGGTGCGCTTGACCACGAGGACCGCTGACACGTCGGGACAGGACTTGAGGGCCTCGTCGACGGCGGGCTTGAGTGGCGAGGCCGCCCCGCGGCGAAACGCCCCGTCGGCGGTGACCACGAAACGGCAATCGGAGTCGAGGATGCGCGAGGACAGGGCTTCGGCCGAGAAGCCGGCGAAGACCACCGAGTGGATGGCCCCCAGCCGTACGACGGCGAGCATGGTGAAGATGGCCTCGGGGATCATGGGCATGTAGACGGCGACGCGGTCACCCTTCTTCACCCCGAGCTCCTGGAGGGCGTTGGCGGTGCGACAGACCTGTCGCAACAGTTCGTGATAGGTGATGGTGCGCGACTCGCCCTCGGCGTCGGCGACCCAGTGGTAGGCCACGCGGTCGCCACGTCCTTCGCGGACGTGCACGTCGACGCAGCTCACCGACGCGTTGAGCGTGCCGTCGGCGAACCACTTGGCGTTGGGCAGTTCCCATTCGAGCGACGTGGTCGGCTCACTCGTCCAGGTGAGGCGATCCGCCTGTTGGCGCCACCACGCGACGGGGTCCTTGGCCGCCTCGTCGTAGATCGAGGGTTGCGCGTTGGCCTGTGCGGCGAACGCCTCACTCGGCGCGAACGCGCGGTCCTCTTCCAGCCAGGCTTCGATCTTTGCTTCGCTCATCTCTCCCCCACTTCGTGCGACATCTGCCGTGGGCGTCGACGACGCCCCACGTCCATTTCTAGCAAGTCGCCACGACGCCCGCGTCGGTGAGGCCCGGGCGTCGTGGCGACGGGTGGTCGTGCTAACTACGCGGACCCACCGGCAAGAGCACCTTGCCGTGCGTTCCGTTGATGACCCCGGCCGCCGATGCGTACCAGGCGGCCACCGCGGTCGCCAAGCCGGTCCATCCACCGATCTTGACGATGTTGGCGTGAGCCCCGAAGGCTCCCCAGTTGCCCCACGTCAGAAAGACGAAGGTGATGAACAACAAGACGAAGACGACCATGACCGCCATGTTGACCTTGACCGACGCGATCATCATGTAGAACGTGAAGATCGTCCAGCCCAGGAGGAAGATGCCGGCGGAGCCGTTGGGTCCGAGCGCCTTCTGGAAGTTCGCCAATGCGTACAACGAGAGCCAGAACGCGCCGTAGGAGGTGAAGGCCACCGCGGCGAAGGTGTTCTTGCGGATGAACTCCATCATGCCCGCGAGCAACTGCGCGATGCCCCCGTAGAAGAACGCTAACGACAGCGCCGCGGCGACTCCCGCTCCGTGCCACAGGTTGGCGTTGGCGCTACTGAGGCAGAACGTTGTCATTGCGAATCCTGCGAGACCCAGCGGCCCCGGATCTGCGACCTTTTCATCGGCCATAATTTCCCCCAATGCTCTCAAGTCGGTCCAACGCGATGTTGGCCCGTTTCCGGCTTAGTTCAATCGGGGCGCCAAAACACGCTCATCGGGGTGTCCAGACTTGTGAAATTATGCACAAGGTGTCGGGATAATCCCTATTCATCGTTGACTTATTGAGCGTTCGCGCCAGCGTCGACCTACTGATCGATCGCGCGACGGAACGACGCGATGAACTCCTCGGTGTCGGCGGGGGTCGCCCCGTGCAGGATCGTGTCCACGAGGGCGGAGCCCACGATGACGCCGTCGGAGAACGCCGCGGCGTCGCGCGCCTGCTCGGGTGTCGTGATGCCGATGCCCACGAAGGTCGGAACGTCAGAACACGCGCGCACCGACGCCACGACTCGCGAGGCGTCGCCGTCACCCTGGGCTCGACCCGTGACGGCCATGCGCGCCGACGCGTAGCAGAACCCCTCGGTGGCGCTGGCCAGGCGTGCGAAGCGCTCTGGGGTCGTGGAGGGGGCGACCAGGAACACCGTGGCGATGTCGTTGTCGTCACACACCCGGCGCCACTCGCCTGACTCCTCGATGGTCAAGTCGGGCACGATCGCCCCCGAGATGCCCGCGGTGCTCAAGAGGCCCGCGCTACGCACCAGACCGTGGTGATGAAAGATATTGAAATAGGTCATGGCGACCAACGGCGCGCCCAAATCCGCCCCCGCGAGTTCCGCGCAGATCGAGTCCAGCGTGGTCCCCGCGGCCAGGGCGACCTCGGCCGCGCGTTGGATCACGACCCCGTCCATCATCGGGTCCGAGAAGGGAATGCCGATCTCGACCGCCGTGGCGCCGCCGTGCACGGCGGCCGCGACGTGGCGGGTCCAGTCCGGCGTGGCGCCGGCCATGAAGTACGCCACCAGTGCCTTGGTGCCGGCGTCGCGCGCGGCGCGCAGGGTGATCTCGAGACTCTTCACTCGCGACCTCGCAGGATGTCGCGAACCTGGGCCACGTCCTTATCGCCGCGGCCCGAGAGGTTGAGCAGGACGTTGGACCCCCGAGGGATCGCCTTCCCGGCCTCTTGGATGATCCAGGCCACCGCGTGCGCCGATTCGAGGGCGGGAATGATGCCTTCGAGCTGCGAGAGGGTCTGTAGCGCCACGAGCACGTCCTCGTCGCCGATGCCGACGTACTCGGCGCGGCCACTCGCGGCGAGGTAGGCGTGTTCGGGGCCGATGCCCGGATAGTCCAGGCCCGCCGAGATCGAATGCGCCTCCTCCATCTGGCCGTGTTCGTCCTGGATCAGCATGGATTTCATCCCGTGCAGGACGCCGGGTGAGCCATTGGTGACGGCGGCGCCACCCGCCGCTTCTACCCCGACCAGTCGCGCGCTCGTGTTGGCGAATCCCGCGAAGATGCCCGCCGCGTTGGACCCGCCACCCACGCAGGCGACCACGACGTCGGGCGTGGCGAGACCGCGTCGCTCCAGTTGCTCGCTGGCCTCGGCGCCGATGATGCTCTGGAACTCGCGGACCATCCAGGGGAAGGGGTGGGGGCCCATCACCGAACCGAGGCAGTAGTGGGTATCACTCACGCAGGTCACCCACTCGCGCATGGCCTCGTTGACGGCGTCCTTGAGGGTCCGTGAGCCCGAGGTCACCGCGACGACGCGTGAACCCAGGAGCTCCATGCGAAAGACGTTGAGCTCTTGGCGTTGGGTGTCGAGCTCGCCCATGAAGACCGTGCAGTCGAGGCCGAGGCGAGCCGCCGCGGTGGCGGTCGCCACACCGTGCTGGCCCGCCCCGGTCTCGGCGATGACGCGGCTCTTGCCCATGCGCCGCGTCAGGAGGGTCTGACCCACGACGTTGTTGATCTTGTGCGAGCCCGTGTGGGCCAAGTCCTCACGCTTGGCGAAGACCTCGACGCCCAGGAGTTTGGACAGGCGACCGAGGTAGGTGATGGGGGTGGGTCGACCGCCGAACTCCGAGAGCACCGTGCGGTATTCCTCGAGGAAGGCGGGGTCGGCCCAGGCGTCGACGAAGGCGGTCTCGAGCTCGAGACAGGCCGGCATCAGGGCTTCGGGGACGAAGCGTCCCCCGAAGTCTCCGAAGTGACCGGTGGCGGACGGGGTGCCCATATAGAGGGTTGGTTGGCTCACTGCATACCTTTCACGTTGAGTGCCTCGCGGGCTCGCGAGACGAAGCGGGTCACCTTGAGGGGGTCCTTGACGCCGTGGGCGAACTCGACGCCTGAGGCCACGTCCACGCCCCAGGGACGAACCTCGGCGATGACGTGCGCCACGTTGTCGGGAGTGAGCCCCCCCGCGGCGATCAGCGGAACGTCAAAGGACAGCGACGACAGGGCGGCCCAGTCGTTGGCGAGACCGCTGCCGGGCACGGCGCCGTCGACGATCACCGCCACGACCTGCGCGCGTTCACGATCGCTTAGCGCGGCGTCCTTCACGCTTAACGCGCGGATGACGCGCACGTCGCGCGCGGCCAGCGCGTCGAGTAGGGCCTCGCTCGCGGAATCGTGCAGTTGCACCGCGCCCAGGGCGTCTCGATCGACGATGCGCACGATCTCGTGGTCCTCTTGGTGACGAAAGACGCCGACGCACCACAGGCGCTCGCCCAAGTGGCGCACGATGTCACCCGACACGGCGCCGACCACTCGTCGCACGGAGGACGCGAAGATCAGTCCGAGCGCGTCGGAATCGGCGTCGGCCACCATCTTGGCGCCGCGCAGGGAGGTGACGCCGCAGATCTTGATC
>JAJZFO010000312.1 GCA_021805305.1 Actinomycetes bacterium
AGTGGTCGTTCCAGATATTGATCGGTGCGCCGATGGCCCGATTGGCCAACGTCATCACGATGGGCAGTCCGAGTCCCGCGGCGTTATAGACCGCTTCGATCATGTAGAGCAGTCCCTGGCTCGCGGCGGCGGTGTACGCCCGCGCACCCGTGGCCGACGCGCCGATGGCCACCGACATCGCGGCGAACTCGCTCTCGACATTGATGAACTCACACGGCGCCAGGCGACCCTCCTTGACCATCACGCCCACCGCCTCGATGATGTGGGTCTGGGGCGAGATCGGGTAGGCGCACACGACCTCGGGTCGGCACAGGGCCACCGTCTCGGCGACCGCGCGCGATCCTTCAATTTGTTCCAGCACGGGCAACCTCCAGCGTGAACGTGGTGATGACCTCGAAGGCCGCCGCGGCGGCGTCGGCGTTTCGCTCGCCCACGGGTCCCGCGAAGTGCTCACGGATCGCCTTGCGGACCGCCTCGAGGGTCACCTCCCCGGTCAGCGCCGCGAAGGCGCCCAGCAACGCCGCATTGGGCAAGGGCCGACCGACGTGCTCGAGAGCGATGTCCGTGGCCGGGCAGGTGGCGAGGTGCGAGCGCGCGAAGCGCGAATAGAGGTCCGTCAGACCCAGTTCGTCAAAGCTCCGGGAGGTATTGATCAGGATGAAGCCGACCGGCGAGAGTCCCGAGAAGAGGTCCACCTGGTTGATCAGCGTCACGTCTTGGACGATGACCGCGTCGGGGGCCATGACCGGTTCACGGGTGCGGATCTCGCGGTCGTCGATACGACAGTACGAGACGACGGGAGCCCCGGTGCGCTCAGAGCCGAAACTGGGGAACGCTTGGGCCTGACGACCCTCGTCGAAGGCCGCGACCGAGAGGATCTCGGCCGCCGTCACCACTCCCTGTCCGCCTCGCCCATGGATGCGCACCTGGAACACGTCTCAACTCCCCGCCGCGGGTCGCGTCGTCGCCACCGATGGCGCCGCCGGGGCCGAACCGCAGGAGGGCGCGCCGACGTCGGTCCCTCGTGAATGATCGCCGAAGCGCCAGTCCAAGACCCGATGCACTCTCACGCTTTGAACGTAACGCAACCCGTCGGATCCACACCACTGATTGCCCAGTACGAAAGACCTTTCGTGCGCGGCGCGCCGCGACGTCTCGTCGCTCGACCCTCAGCGCGCGCCCAACGCGCCCACGTCGGCGCGCGCGACGACGTCGGCGGCGCGTACACGTGCGCCACCCGCACCCTTGGCGGTGCGCACGGCGCCCTCGGCCAGTTCGATCAGTTCGAGGATCGACCACTGCGCCCCGGGAGTGAGGCAGGCGACGCCCGCGCTCAGGGTGAGGATGGCCGACCCGCCGGGACGAGCCTCGTGCGTGAGCGCCATCAACTTGACGGTGTGAAGGATCCGTTCGGCCGCGGCGACGGCCTCGTCCTCGCGACACGGATTCATCACGAGCACCAGTTCGTCGCCCCCGTAGCGATACACGCTCTCACCGGCGCGCACCACTCGCAACAGACAGGCGGCCACCTGCCGGAGCGCCTCGTCACCACTGGCGTGACCGTAGTGATCGTTGTAGTGGGCGAAGTGGTCGAGGTCGAACACGGCCACGCAGTAGGGATCGTGCGAACGCAGGGAGCGAGCGTGGATCTTGGCCAGGTCCTCCTCGAGGCGTCGCCGGTTGCCCAGATTCGTCAGGGGGTCGGTCAAGGAACGCCCGAGCAGTTCGAGGTGAGCCTCCTCGAGCCGCGCGCGAGTGCGCGAGAGCTGGCGGTGCAGTCCCGTCACCCGCTCGGCCGCCACGAGGCAGGCCTGGACGTCGAGGGCGTTGACGGGCTTGACGACGTAGTCGTCGGCGCCCGCGCTCATGGCGTCGAGCACCTCGTCGGGGTCAAGGGCGCTGGCGACGATGACGACGTAGGTGTAGTGCGAGGTGATCTCACTGCGCACCCGCCGACAGAGTTGCGGGCCGTCGACGTGCGCGAGTCGCCCTTCGGCGAACAGGAGGTCGATGTCGCCATTGCGCATCAGCTCCCACGCGCTCGCGCCGTCGCTCGCGACCAGGCAGTCGTGTCCGAGTCGCGAGACCATGGCCTTGAGCAGCGACCGATTCGTGGCCTGCGCGTCGGCGATCAGGATGCGCACGTCAGTACCCCGCGGTGACGATTCCGTCAGGAGTCGTGGCGAGGTCTGACATCGTGCGTCGTCGCGCGTGCAGAACGAGGGTCCCGTTCGTTCCGACATTCATCGATCTGCCTCATTCCCGTGCGGAGAAATGCGTCCTTGCTGGTGCGCCACTATTTTCTCACACCGACGTAGTCCAAATCACCACGCCGTCACAACACGTCAACAACAGTCCGTCGACGCGATCTCGATCTGGGGAGGCATGGCGCCGTTGCTCGTCATCGAACTCGGCGTGTGCGCCGACGGCGTCATGACGTCAAGGCGACGCTGGCCGCCGAGACGCCGAGACGCAGCGCCCGATCAGCGCGCATCGGGTCCCAGGCGGACTGACCAGTCGACGACGGCTCGAACGACCTGGTCAGCGCGTGCACGATCGCCGGCGGGCGCCAGGGGTGATGTCGCCTTGACGTCGAGACCACGAGACCGACATGATCGAAGTAGTAATGAGTGCCTACGACGATATCATGATCGCGGCGACATCGCTTCGCGACCAGGGGACGGCGACGTTCTCCCTCGCCGATCTGGTGGCCGCGGCACGACGCTACGGCAGCACCTACCCCGACAGCACCTTGCGCGCGGCGCTGCAGGCGATGACCGTCGAGCCCGACGCGACCAGCGAGCGCGACTCGCTCATCGAGGTGCGCAAGGGCTGGTACCGACTTCGTCGATGAACGCGCGCCTAGTGGTGCTGTCGATAGATCCGTTCGTTGTAGTCCTCGACCATACGCGCCGAGGAGTACATCGGCGCCAGGCTGCGCAGCGAGGCACGGATGCGCGAGAGCCACACCACGGGCACGCCATTGGAGTCACGCGCGAAGAACATGGGCTTGACCTCGTTCTCGAGCAGGTCGTAGAGGGCGTTGGCGTCACGCTCGTCCTGTTCGCGTGGGTCCTCGAGGGTGGATCCGTCGATGGCCCACCCGTTGTGCCCGTTGTAACCCTCGCTCCACCACCCGTCGAGCACGCTGAGGTTCAGCGAACCGTTCATGGCGGCCTTCATCCCACTCGTGCCACTCGCCTCCATCGGCGGACGCGGCAGGTTCAACCAGACGTCGCAGCCCGCGACGAGCGCCGGCGCGACGCGCATGTCGTAGTCCTCGAGGAAGATCACCCGGTTGAGCAGGTCCATCTCGCGATTGACGCTGAACATGTTCTGCGCGACGGTCTTGGCCTCGTTGTCGAGCGGGTGCGCCTTGCCGGCGATGATGAACTGCGCACCCTGTTCGTGGTCGATGATGCCGCGCAGACGGTCCATGTTGTGAAAGAGCAGGTCGAGCCGCTTGTAGGTGGCGAGGCGCCGGGCGAAGCCGAGCGTCAGGTTGGTCGGGTCGAAGGCGTCGAGACCCGACACGGCGAGGTCCACGTCCTCGCCACGGGCCAGACGGTCGACGACGATGCGACTACGGATCATCTCCACGAGCTGCACGCGCATCTTGCAGCGCGCGTCCCACAGGTCGATGTCGGAGATCTCGTCGACGTGGCTCCACATGTTCACGTCGTGGGCGTGACGCTCCCAGTCGTGACCGAGAAAGTGCGAGAGCAGGTCTCGCATCGTCGGGGCCATCCAGGTCGGCAGGTGCACACCATTGGTCACGTAGGAGATGGGCACCTCCTCGGTCGCGCGGCCCGCGAAGAGGGGCTGCCACATGCCCCGCGCCACCTCGCCGTGACGACGCGAGACGCCATTGGTCGATCGCGAGCACCGGATCGCCAGTGGCGAGAAGCCCATGGGCTCACTGCTCGAGGTCTGGTCGACGCGGGTGAGGGCCGCCAGCTGCTCACGGTCGATGCCCATCTCGTCGATCGAGTGACCCAGGACACGGAAGAACTCCTGGGAGGAATACGTCTCGTTGCCCGCGGGCACCGGGGTGTGCGTCGTGAAGGCGAAGCGGTCGCGGTTGATCTCGAGAAGTTGCGTCAGGTCGGGACGCTCGCCCGACAACTGCGACGCCGTTTGGGAGGCCACCTCCAAGGACGCCAGGGCGGGGTGCCCCTCGTTCATGTGGAACAGGCCCGGTGTGATGCCCATGGCGTCGAGGGCGCGCACCCCTCCGATGCCGAGCAATGCGTACTGCGCCAGTCGGATGTCGTGGCTGCCCTCGTAGAGACGCGCGGTGACCCAGCGCTCGAGGGGTGAGTTCTCCTTGAGCTCGGTGTCGAGCAAGAACAAGGCGGTGCGGCCCACGTTGACGCGCCAGACCTGCGCCGAGAGCTCCGAGTCCCACACCGGTACCTTGACCTTGACGGGCTGACCGTCGCCACCACGCACGCGAACGATCGGCAGTTGCCCGGTGTTGGCCTCGATCCAGTACTCGTGCTGCCAGCCCGAGCGGTCCATGCGTTGGTGCAGGTAGCCGCGTCGGTACAGCAGGCCGAGTCCCACGACGTCGAGGGCATGGTCCGAGGACTCCTTGAGGTAGTCCCCCGCGAGCACGCCCAGTCCGCC
>JAJZFO010000290.1 GCA_021805305.1 Actinomycetes bacterium
CCGATCTGCATGGGACAGTCGCTCGCCGAGAACCTCAACCTCCTGGACGGTATCGTCGTTTCGACTCTCGTGGATGTCCACGAACCGCCGCACCTGTTCGGGGCTACCGCCTTCGCGAGCCTCGACGAGGTCCCGCCCGAGCAGATTGACGTGGTGGTGGACTTCTCACAACCCGCCTCAGTGGTGTCGAGCGCACAGTGGTGCGCGTCGCACCGAGTGGGCCTGGTCATCGGGACCACTGGTCTGGACGCGGCGCAGCGCGCGGCGGTTGAACGCGCGGCGGCGTCGACGGGCGTCATCATGGCGTCTAATTTCTCGATTGGCGCGGTGCTCAGTGAGCGCTTCGCGGCTATGGCGGCGCCGTACTTCGAGCGCGTCGAGATCATCGAATTGCACCACGACCGCAAAGTCGACGCCCCATCGGGTACCTCCATCGCCACGGCGCAGCGTATCCGCGCGGCGCGAGCCGCCGCCGGCCGCCTGACCCCCCCGGAGCCGACGCAGCGATTCACCCTGGAGGGTGCGCGGGGCGCCGACGCGGGCGACGGGATCCAAATCCACTCGGTACGACTCCCGGGTCTCGTAGCGCACCAGGAGGTCATGCTGGGCGGTCCGGGCGAGGGATTGACGATTCGTCACGACTCCTACGACCGGATCAGTTTCGTCCAGGGGGTGGCGCTCGCGATTAGGAATGTCAACGCTTCGTGCGGTTTTATCTGGGGAATCGACGACTTCATCCCCTGAGTCCACCGTGACCACGTGGTCATCACTGGTAACTTCGTGGGATGGCCGGTCCCCGCTTTGGATATTTGTTGACCGCGATGGTTACCCCCTTCGACGCCGACGGCGCCGTGTCGTTCGACGTCGCGCGCGACCTCGCGCAGTACTTGGTCGCCCAGGGAAATGACGCCCTGGTAGTGGGCGGATCCACGGGCGAAGGTTCGTCCTTGTCCGATGCGGAGAAGTTGGACTTGTTCGCGGCCGTGGCCGAAGCGGTCACGGTACCGGTAGTGGCGGGGACCTCGTCGTCGGACACCGCCCGCTCCGTGGCGTTGACCTCGCGCACCGCCGCCACGGGCGTGGCGGGCGTTCTCGTGACGACGCCGGCGTACGCGCGACCCTCGCAACACGGCATTGCCGCGCACTTTGGCGCGGTGGCGTCGTCGACGACGCTGCCGGTCATGCTCTACGACATCCCGGTGCGCACGGGACGCAAGGTGGCCCCCGCGACCACCATCGACGTCGTCCGCCGACACCCCAACGTCGTGGCCCTCAAGGACGCGTCGGCTGACTTGGTGGGCGCCGCGGCGGTCAAGGCTGAATTGGGCGAGGGTCTTGACCTCTACAGTGGCGATGACGCTTTGTTGTTGGCGTTTTTGGCCGTGGGTGCGGTGGGTCTAGTGTCCGTGGCGGCCCACTGGGCGGCCCCGGAGTTTGCGGCCCTGATTCGTGCCGTGCACGCCGGCGATTGGCCCTCGGCCCGACGACTCAACGCACGCCTGGCCCCGAGTTGTTCTTTTGAAACGAGTGATATGTACCCTAACCCCCTCCCCTCCAAGGCCGCGATGCGGGCCCTCGGTTTCTCCGTGGGCCAATGCCGACTACCCCTGGGTCCCGGTGACGAACTCCTGGACCAGTCGGCGCTCGACGTGGTGTCGGCTCTGGCGGCGTCGCGTGGCTAGGGACAACGTCCGCATCACTTTTCTCGGTGGTTTGGGCGAGATCGGTCGGAACTGTGCGGCGATTGAGCAGGATGGCCGGATTGTCGTCGTAGACGCCGGTTTGATGTTCCCCGAACCGACCATGTACGGCGTCGACCTCATCTTGCCGGACTTCCGATGGCTGATCGAGCGTCGCGACCGAGTGGACGCCATCGTGTTGACCCACGGCCACGAGGACCACACCGGGGCGCTGCGCTACCTGGTGAAGGACGTCAACGTACCGATCTACGGCTCCGCGCTGACGTTGGGATTCGCCCGTCATCGCCTGACCGAGGCGCGCGTGGCGCACGATCTGACGTTCATCGAGGTCGCCGACAGTGAACGGCGCCGCATCGGTCCCTTTGACGTCGAGTTCATCCCGGTCACGCACTCGGTGCCGAGCGCCCACGCTCTGGCGTTTCACACGAAGGTCGGCGTGATTGTGCACTCCGGTGACTTCAAGTTGGACCTGACGCCCATCGACAATCGTCGCACCGACGTGTCGCGACTGGCGGCCCTCGGTGACGAAGGGGTGGCGTTACTCCTGTGCGACTCGACCAACGCGGAAGAACCGGGCTTCACCGCGTCGGAGCGCTCGGTGGGTGCGGCGTTGCGCCGCCTCTTCCTCGAGCGACCCGAACGGCGCCTCGTCGTCGCGTGTTTCGCCAGTCACCTGCACCGTATCCAGCAAATCATCGACGTCGCGCGCGAGCAGAACCGCAAGATCGCCCTCATGGGACGCTCCATGGAGGCCAACGTCAAGTTGGCGCGCAAGCTCAATCTCCTGCACGTCGAGGCCGCTGACTTCGTCGACATCGAGAACGTCGACCGCTTCGAACCGGGGGAGATCTGCGTGGTCTGCACGGGTAGCCAAGGCGAACCCTTGGCCGCCCTCTCGAAACTGTCGCGTGGCGACGCGCGTAATTTCTCGGTGGGCGAACAGGACACCATCATCTTGTCCTCGCACCCCATTCCGGGTAACGAATGGTCAGTGGGTCGCGTGATTGACGACCTGCACCGGGCGGGTACCGAGGTCATCCATTCGGGTCAGGAGCCCGTGCACGCGTCGGGTCACGCGCGCCAGGGCGAACTTCGGACGTACCACCAATTGTTGCGGCCGAAGAACTTCGTACCCGTGCACGGAGAATACCGCCACTTGCGTCATCACGCCGATCTCGCGGCGTCGATGGGGGTGTCCGACCGTCATATCCTCATCTGCGAGGACGGTGATCAGATCGACGTCACCCGTGAGGGTATCAAGCGCGCCGGGCAGGTTCCCGCGGGCTTCCACTACATCGACGGCAGCGCCGGTGATTTGGACGAACGGCCCCTCGAAGAGCGGCGAATGCTCGCCGAATACGGCGTGCTGCAGATCACCGCCGGAGTCGACGCCCAACGTGGTGTGCTCTCGCAGCCGGTGCGCGTGGTCGCGCGGGGCTGGTTCGAGGGCGAGCACGACCGCGGCGTGCGTGACGCCGTGCGTGACGCCGTGCGTGACGCCGTCCAGGCCGCCCTCGCTGAGGGCAACCGCGACGACGAATCGCTCTCGAAGGTGGCCCAACGCGCCGCGGGCCGCCTCCTGGGTCAAAAATATCGCCGCCAACCGGTGTTACTCACGGCGATCGTGGTTCTCTAGAGGTCCTTGGAAGGCTCGCCGTTGGCCCCGTTGGCCTGGCCCACGCGGTAGAACGCCTTGAGGGAGATTTGCTCGGCGCGCAGCCCGCGATCGAGCAACGTCGTCTTCACCGCGCGCATCACGTGGAACTCGCCGAACAGGTACGCGTGTCCCTCGTCGGTCGGCAGGGTGAACGCGGCGAGGCCACTGAGCAGTCCCGTCGCGTCGTCGTGGGCGCGACCGCCGCGGTCGACGAAGATGGCCGTCACTCCGAGACCCTCATCGAAGGGGGCCGTGAGGGCGTCGGCGGGGTCGTCCGTCTCGACGATGAAGATGGCGCGTCCGGGCACCTCGATGCTGTCGGCCATGCGGTAGAACGCACCCAACGAGGACACGTCACCGACGAAGAGGTGCCAATCGGCGACGGCGTCGACGGGAATCTTGCCGCGCGGACCCACGATGTCGACGGTGTCCCCCGGGGCGGCGGTTCGCGCCCAGCGCGCACCGGGACCCTCGTGCGTCGTCGAGATCCACAGGGTAAAGGTATCGGCGACCTCATCGACGCTGCGCACGCTGAAGCGACGGCGCGTGGGCGTGTCGGTCGCGTCGTCAACGTGGACCATCACGTCATTGCCCGGCGCGCCCACGAGGTCCGCGGCGTGTCCGTGCAGGACGATTTCGACGAGTGACGGCGAGATCGCGCGCCGGGTGAGGACGGTGCACCGATGGGCGTGGACCTTGAGGCGAGTGGCGAGGTCGAGGGTGCTCTGGTGCGGGGGAGTCGGCATTTCTCCAGATTAGGCGAGTGGTCACCGTGGCGAATACCTGTTCGCTAACTTGGAAGGTGATGGCACACCCTCGTCGATCACGCACGCCCGCCAAGGTCACCGCGGCGTCACGCGCGCGTCACGCCGCGCACGCGAAGGAGTCGTTGTGGGGTCGACACCAGCGCGATATTTGGATTGTGGCCATGGTGCTGGCGGGACTCCTTGTCCTCCTCGCCGAGATCAACGCGTTGGGGGTCGTCGGTCGTGTGGTCAATGAGGGTCTGAAGGTGGCGTTGGGGGTGGGACGAGTGGCCATCCCCATTCTGCTCATCGGCCTCGGGGTGGTCATGGTGACGGGTCGGGTGGAGGTGGACCGCGCCCGCTTCCTGTGGTCGATATCGCTGGCGCTGATCGCGCTCTCGGGACTGGGCGACATCGCGCAGGGGCGTCCCTCGTTGCACACCGACGTCGCCCGATTGGGGCACGCGGGCGGGTGGCTCGGCGTCGTGACGGCGGGGATGCTCGCGCGTTTCATTGGCG
>JAJZFO010000084.1 GCA_021805305.1 Actinomycetes bacterium
CCCGCGGATGGAGACCCGTCGCGTCACCTTGGGCATTGACTCCTTCATCTGACCTCCGCGACTGCGCGGATCCGCACCTCGGTGCCCGTGCGCGACTCGAACAAGTATGTGAGAGGCGCCTTCGCACTGCTCGATGGCGACTAGGGCAGAAGGTCCCAAGGCACCCGCTCGTCTGGGGTCGGACCCGCCACTGCGGGCGATCCCATCGCCACGAACCCCTCAAATACTGGTGCGCTCGAGCCGCCGCAAGGCGACGCGGTGCACGCGCCCCCAGGCTGGTCAGGCGTGCTAAGAATCTCGCCAATCTGCCCTCGCAGTAGATAGACTCTGCTTTTGTATCTCAAATATGATTAGCAAGTTACGGTCTAATCTCAAAAAGGCATTAGCGCCCTAACATCTCACCAAGACGTTGAAGGAATCCCCGATGACCGATAACGCGTTGACCACGGCCGACGAGCCCACCAAGAAGGCGAGTACCAAGAAGGTCGCCGCCAAGAAGGTGACAGCCAAGAAGGCGAGCTCGAAGAAGGCGCCGGCGAGAAGCGCGATCGCCCCGCGCAACGCGTCGAGGAGAGCGGCGACCTCGAAGGAGGACGGCGCACGGCTCGTGAAGTTCTACCGCGACATGATGCTGATCCGTCGCTTCGAGGAGCGTGCGGCCCGGGCCTACACCGAGGCCCTGATCGGCGGGTACTGCCACCTGAACCTGGGCGAGGAGGCGGCGGTCGTGGGTCTGATGGGGGCACTGCGCGACACCGACTATCTCTTCACGAACTACCGCGAACACGGCTACGCCATCATGCGCGGGATCGATCCCAATCGGGCCATGGCCGAACTCTACGGTCGCGTCGACGGCGTCTCGAAGGGCTGGGGCGGATCGATGCACATGTTCGACATGAGTCACCGTCTTCTGGGCGGCTACGGCATCGTCGGGGGCCAGTTGCCCCTGGCGACCGGTGCGGCCCTCGCCATCAAGTACCGCGGCCTCGATGAGGTGGTGATGTGCACCATGGGTGACGGCACGGCCAACATCGGCGCCTTCCACGAATCGCTCAACATCGCCGCGCTGTGGGACCTGCCCGTGGTCTTCGTGGTCATCAACAACGGACTCGGGATGGGCACCACGGTGGCCAAGGCGTCCGCGGAGCCCGAGATCTACAAGCGCGCCAGCGCCTACGCGATGGCCGCCGAACGTGTCGACGGCCTCGACCCCCAGGCGGTGTTCGACGCCGCGCAGCGCGCGGTGGCCTCGGCGCGCGCGGGTCACCCCTTCCTCCTCGAGGTCGTGAGCGAGCGGCTCCGGGGCCACTCCGTCGTGGACCCGGCGAAATACCGTTCGGCCGAGGAGGTCAGTCACCTCGCGCAGTTCGACCCGGTACCGAACCTCGCGGCCCGTCTCATCAAGGAGAAGATCCTCACGGCCGCCGAGGTGCACCGGATCGACGAGGAGCAGTCGGCCCTCGCCGACGCGGCCGACGCCTTCGCCCAGTCGAGTGCCCATCCCGACGTCGCCACCCTCTTCGACTACAACTACGCCACGCCCGTGGCCAACGACTCGCGACGCTTGCCCGGTGAGGCCCTGTTCGTGACGGCGCAGCGTCCTTCGGCGGAGGTGGGCCGATGACGATGAAGACCTACCGACAGGCCCTGCACGACACGCTGCGCGCCGAGATGCTGCGTGACGAGAACGTCTTCTTGATGGGTGAGGAGATCGGCGTGTTCGAGGGCTCCTACAAGATCACCGCCGGCCTCCTCGCGGAATTCGGTGAGAAGCGCGTGAAGGACACCCCCATCGCCGAGGAGGGCTTCACGGGCGCGGCGATCGGTGCCGCGATGCTCGGTCTGCGGCCGGTCGTGGAGATCATGACCATCAACTTCTCCCTGCTGGCGCTCGACCAGATCGTGAATCACGCGGCCAAGGTCTACGGCATGTTCGGCGGGCAGGCGAAGGTCCCCCTGGTGATCCGCACCCCCGGCGGCGGCGGCCAACAGCTCGGCGCCACGCACTCGCAGAACATCGAGCTCTACTACGCCTTCGTCCCGGGCATGAAGGTGGTCGCCCCCTCCACCCCGGCCGACGCCAAGGCGCTGCTGCTGGCGGCCATCCGCGACGACGACCCCGTGTTGTTCCTGGAGAACCTGGCGCTCTACAACACCAAGGGCGAGGTGCCCGACGACGACCGCCCGGCCGAGATCGGCAAGGCCAAGATCGCCCGCGAAGGTCACGACCTGACGCTGATCGGGTACTCGCGCATGGCCTACATCGCCAAGAACGTGGCCGAGACGCTCGCGGAGTCCGAGGGGCTCGACATCGAGGTCATCGACCTAATGAGCCTGCGCCCGCTCGACCGAGAGACCATCGTCAACTCGGTCAAGAAGACGCACGCGGCCGTCGTCCTCGAGGACGACTGGCTCACCTACGGCATCGGGGCCGAGATCGCCGCCACCATCTCCGACGGCGCCTTCGACTACCTCGACGCGCCCGTGCGCCGCGTGGCGATGGCCGAGGTCCCCATGCCCTACTCGAAGGTCCTCGAATCGGCGGCCATGCCGACCAACGACGACGTCGTCAACGCAATATTCCAGACCCTCGAGGCCGTCGGACGGCGCTTGAAGAAGGTTGGTCAAAGCCATGATTGAGATCAAGATGCCCCGCCTCTCGGACACGATGGAGGAAGGCGCCATCGCCTCGTGGCACAAGCATCCCGGCGACCACGTGGAGATCGGCGACGTCCTCGTCGAGATCGAGACCGATAAGGCCACGATGGACTACGAGGCCTACGAGTCGGGCACGCTGAGTGAGATCCTGGTGAGTGAGGGGGCGACCGTCTCCATCGGCACACCCATCGCCACCCTCGACGACGGCAAATCGGCCGCTCCCGCCACTCCCGCCGCAGTGACTTCGTCCCCGGCGTCAGCGAGCGTCGTCGTGCCCGAGGATGCTCCCGCACCCTTGACTCCCGCAACCTTGGCGCCCGAGCCCGCCAGCGGGCGCACGGCCCCCGCTCCCGCCACCTCCCCCGGCGCACGTGAGCACGTCGCCGCGACGGTCCAGCGCGGCCACGACGGACCCTTCGCCTCGCCCCTGGTGCGCCGCCTGGCGCGTGAGCACGACCTCGACCTCTCCACGGTGGCGGGTTCGGGTCCCGGCGGGCGGATCATCCGCGCGGACCTCAACGACCTCCTCAGTGAGACTCCCGCACCGGCGACGCCACGCTCCGTCTCGCGCGCACCCGTCTCGAGCGGCCCGATCGTCGATGAGAAGCGGGCGTCCCAAGAGATCACCGTGTCGAAGTCACGCCGGATCATCGCACGACGCCTGAGTGAGAGCGCCCAGACGATCCCGCACTTCTTCGTCACCGCCGTGGCCGACGTCGAGGAGCTCATGGAGATGCGTATCGACCTCAACGAGCGAGCACTCGCCGCGGGTCAGACCAAGATCAGCGTCAACGACCTGCTGATTCGCGCCTGCGCGCTGGCCCTTCGCGAGCACCCCGAGGTCAACGCCTCCTACGTCAGCGACGAGAGCACGGTCCTGCTGGTCCACAACCGCATCAACGTGGGCGTCGCCGTCGCGTCGAGGAACGGCCTGGTGGTCCCGGTCATCGTGGACGCCGACCGCAAGTCGACGAGCGAGATCAGTGCCGAGGCCAAGGCCTTAGCGGCGCAGGCCAACGGTAAGGGACTCTCGATCGAGCAGATGTCCGGTGGCACCTTCACGATCTCCAACCTCGGCATGTACGGTGTCGAGGAGTTCACCGCGATCATCAATCCACCCGAGGCCGCCATCTTGGCGGTGGGTACCACCACGCGAGAAGCGGTGGTCGTGGGCAACCAGGTCGTGCCGCGCCGGCGCATGCGCTTCACGCTGTCGGCCGACCACCGGATCATCGACGGCGCGCTCGCCGCGCAGTTCCTGCAGACCCTCTCGGGGATCATCGAGCACCCGTGGCGGATCGTCGCCGGCGACGCCTGAGGTCCTCGCGGGGTGGTCGTGAAGTGACTTTGTAACCTGGCGGGTCGCCGCAGGCGCCGATACCCTTCCCTCGAGAGTCGAAATCAAGAGGCGGAGGGCGTGATGACCAAGGATTTCCAGGGCAAAGTGGCGATCGTCACGGGCGGCGGTGCGGGCATCGGACGCGCCACGGCCGTTCTGCTGGCCGAGCGCGGCGCCACGGTGGTGGTGGCCGACCTTCACGCGCAGACCTCGACCGAGGCCGTCGCCGAGATCACCGCGGCGGGCGGGGTGGCCATGGCCATCGTCGGCGACCTCAGCGACCAGACGGTGGTCGACAACCTGGTCAGTGAGACCGTCGACACCTACGGGGGCGTCGACGTCCTGATCAACAACGCCGGCATCATGGATGACATGAGCGCCCCCCACGAGGTCAGCGACGCCCTGTGGGAGAGGGTCCTGCGGGTCAACCTGAGTGCCCCGTTCCTCCTCACCCGCGCGGTCGTTCCCCACATGCTCTCGCGCGGCCACGGCGCCATCGTCAACGT
>JAJZFO010000174.1 GCA_021805305.1 Actinomycetes bacterium
GGTCGCGGTGACTTCGTCGATCGCCCCGTGAAAGCGGTCGATCACGGCGACGACCTCGGTGCGCAGACACGTGGACACGAACACGGCCTCGTGGATGTTGCGGTGACTCACCAGGGTGCGCAGCACCTTGACCCACTCGTGCTCGAGGACGGTGGCGCGCTCGAGCAAGTCCAGGCTGGCGTTCTCGTGGTCGAGACCGATCGCAATCAGAGCCATGTTGATCGCCTCACGCCGACGATTCTACGGGGTTCGCAGCGGCGTGGTCGCGGCGATGCCCAGCGAGTGCAACAACCCTCCACCGAGCGGCCCGGTTCCGTTGTTGAGGTGGTACATGAGAATCTGCAACTCGATGGAGAAGTCGACGTAGTGCACGGCGGTGCCCAGCGGCACCGCGAGCACCTGCGGCGCGAAGTTCAAGATCGCGTGCACGTCGGCGGCGACGAGTTTGTCGGCCACCGCCTGGGCGGCTTCGGGCGGCACGCAGATCACCGCGACCGTGGCCGGCACCAGCTCCTCGTCGAAGGAGTGCACCACGTGCCCGGCGACCTCGGTGCCGATGACGCGGGGGTCACTGTCGTAGAGTGCGGCCAACTGGGCCCCCCGGATGAGGAAGTTGGTGGAGTTGACGAGGGCGCGACCCAAGTTCCCCAGACCCACGACCACCACCTGGTAGGAACGGTCGTGGCCCAGGGCCTCACCAATGCGCTGCATCAAGAGATCCACCTCGTAGCCCGAGCCGCGCGTCCCCAGTGAGCCCAGTCCCGCGAGGTCGCGGCGAACGGTGGTGGCCGTCACCCCGGCCAACTCGCTGATCTGACGAGAATCGATACTCGTCTCACCGCGGCGCTGCCACCCTTCGACGATTCGCTGGTAGACGGGCAGGCGCGAAATCGTCGGCTCCGACAACTTTCGGGGCCGCAGTCGAGGTGAGACCATGCCCTCACGCTAGTCAACGGACCCCGAAACGGGTAGGGACTAGCGCCCCAATTGCCGCGATCGCTCCGCCGCGGCCGCGACCGCCTCTAAGAAGGCGGCGCGCACGGCGCGACCTTCGAGCATCCGCAACCCCGCCGCGGCGGTACCCCCGGGGCTGGTGACCTGCGAACGTAGCTCCTCGGGCGACTGGCCCGTCGACGCCAGCAGCGCCGCCGAACCCTCAAAGGTTCCCACCACCAATTGCCGTGACACCTCGCGCGAGAGACCCTGGTGCACCCCCGCCTCAATCATGGCTTCGACGACCAGGTAGAAATACGCCGGCCCGGAACCCGAGAGACCGGTGACCGCGTCGAGATCACGTTCGCTCACCCTCACGACGCTGCCCACCGCGCCCAGGATGGATTCCGCCCAGTCGAGGTCGCTCGCGCTCACGTGCGACCCCCCGGCGATGGCACTCACCCCCCGGCGCACGAGGACGGGAGTGTTCGGCATCGCGCGTACCACCGCGACGGGAGCCTGAAAGGCCATCTCGATGCGCTGAGTCGACCAGCCCGCCACCACCGACAGCAGGCGCCGCGCGCCGCACACTGCGCAGATCCGCGCCACGCCCTCGGCGTGGTCGGGTTTGACACTCACGACGACGCCCGTGGTGGGACCGACGTGGTCGAGCTCGAGTGCCGCGAGCACGGTGACGCCGGGGAACTGCGCCGCGAGCTGGGCGCGCCGGTGAGCGGCGTTCTCCACGATGGCCAGATCGGCGGGCGCACACCAGCGCGCGCCCAGCAACCCCTCGACCAGGGCCGAGCCCATCCGGCCCCCACCGATGACAACGAGTTCAAACGACATGGTCGTACGCTACAAGAACTCCGTGGCGCCCGCGGTCGGCCCGGCGGCCGACGCGACTACCTCGCTAACACCGGACGAGACCGGCGGCCACGAGACGTTGGACCAGCGTATCGAGCGACTGCGCCGCCGATCGCCAGGTGTAGCGCTGGGCCAAGATCACCGCGGAGTTCGACATCGAGGAGTCGAAGTTCGCCGCGAGCACCTCGTCGACCGCGTCGGCCCAGACGTCGGGGTCGCGCTGCGCGATGAGTTGACCGTTCACCCCCGGGTCGACCAGCGTCAAGAGTCCGCCCACCGCGCTGGCGACGACGGGGGTGCCGCACGCCGACGATTCGAGGGCCACCAGCCCGAAACTCTCGGAGCGCGACGGCACCAGGGTGACGTCGGCGGCGCGCATCCACGTGGAGAGCAACTGGTGACTCTGGGGAGCGACGAAACTCACGTCCGCAATCACTCCCGCCTCACGCGTACGTTCGTGCAGACGCGCCAACGTGCGCGCGCCCTCGGGCCCCGACGGCCCACCCACGATGGCCAGGCTCGCGCGGCGTCCACGACCGCGCAGGGTGATCAGGGTCTCCAGCGCGAGGTCCACGCCCTTGAGCGACTGGAGCCGCCCCACGAATAAGAGCATCGTGTCGTCCTCGGCCCGACCCAGGGCCTGACGCGCGGCCCGCTGTTCACCGGGGGCGAAGAAGGCGTGCTGCACGCCCAGGGGTACGACGTGCACCCGCGCGCGGTCGGCGTTGTAGTACTCGACGAACTGAGCCGCCTCCACTTCACAACTGGCCAGCACGGCGTCGGCGCAGGCGAAGATCGCCGCCTCTTGGTGGGCGCGGTCCTCGGACTCACCCTCGAAGTGGTCCGCCTTGACCCGCTCGAGGGTGTGGAAGGTCATGATCAGGGGCACGTGCAGTTCGTGCTTGAGTCGATGACCGGCGAGTCCGCTCAACCAGTAGTTCGCGTGCAGGGCATCGGGCACGCCGTGGTGTGCGAAGTAGAGCGCCACCTGGTCGGTGAACTCCTTGACGTGATCGGCTAATTCGTGACGGTCCAAGGCGCGCGGGGGACCCGCGTCCACGTGGTGTACGCGAAAGCCGGGTTCGACCCGTTGCGTGGGCGCGAGCTCGAGGGCGTCACGGCGGGTGAACACGTCCACGTCGTGACCCTGGCGCGCCATCGCGCTGGCGAGTTCGCGCACGTAGACGTTCATCCCGCCGCCGTCACCCGTACCCGGCTGGGCCAGGGGCGACGTGTGATAGGACAGGACGGCGAGACGAGCCACGCGTCGAGCCTAGTGGTCAATTCCCGATTACTCTACTCAGGAATTGAGTTCCGCGGCGCCGACCCGAGCACCAGATAACGGACCGCGCGGTGCGCGACGAGTCCGAAGTCGCGCGAATCGGTGCTGGCGCTCACGTTGTCGCCGCGCACGTCCAACCCCGCGCCGCTGCGCGCCACGCACCGCTTGATCAACCACCGGTCCTCGTCGCGGGGGTCGCGCAACACCACCACGTCACCCACGCGCACGCGGCGCCACTTCCTGACCGCGGTCAGGAGATCGCCCGGCAGGTACGTCGGGAGCATCGAGGGACCCTCGACGCGCACGCGCCGTACGAGCGACGCCAGTATCGCCTTCACGCAGGTGAACGCTAGACCACTCGTCTGACTAACCTGAGCGGGAGGATATTGTCTCGTCGACCCCGACTACCGAAAGGTGAAGCCATGTCGCTTCTAACCCGTTTCAATCACCTACTCGACTCCCTGGACAGCCCGTTGCGCGTCGCGGCGCACTGCGACCTGCCCTGCGGTGTCTACGACCCCGCCCAGGCCCGCATCGAGGCCCAGTCGGTAAAGGCGTGCATGGAGAAGTACAACGCCTCCGACGACGCCGACTTCAAGGTTCGCGCCACGCTCATCAAAGAAGAGCGCAGCGAATTGGTGAAGCACCACCTGTGGGTGTTGTGGACCGACTACTTCAAGCCCGCGCACCTCGAGGCGCACCCCCAACTCCACGATCTGTTCTGGAGTGCCACCAAGACCGCGGGCGAGGCGAAGAAGACCAACGACGTCGCCGTGGCCGACAAGTTGTTGGGTGAGGTCGACGCCATCGCCGAAATTTTCTGGGCCACCAAGAAGTAGACGTTCTCGTCCACCACAACCACCGGACGACCCCTCGGGGTCGTCCGGTGGTTGTGTCATTTCCATAGGTTCACGAGGAGAGACGCATCATCGGGTCGGTCCCGACCGCCGCGGCCCCGCGTCGAAGGAGTCCCTCGCTCACCGGCGATTACCAGGAATTCCTTAGCGAACTTTGTCGGAACTTTACGCCGGGGCTCACCGCGACTTCATGCTCTTCTCATCTGGGACTCGTTAGATGGAGACGAGGAGGAAAGTCGGTGTGAGGGACACACCGACGACGACAACTTATGAACATCTTTCTGCTGAACATCCCCTTCGCGATCATCGGCATCGCGATCGCCATCGTCCCGCTCATCGTGGGCTCGCGTCACCAGGCACGTTCGCGCAGCGCCGACGTCACCGCATCGCACGCCGACGTGTTCTCCTCGACCTCGTCACACGAGGAACTTGAGCTCGTCGCCTAGCGCGACGAATCGGTCGAATCCCGAGACGTCGCCCGTAACGGCGCGCGGCATGACATCGACGACGGAGCTCGTCGCCCACGCCGCGTCGCCG
>JAJZFO010000218.1 GCA_021805305.1 Actinomycetes bacterium
CGATCGTCGCTGGACACGACGACGCAACCCGGGAACGTCAACAGTCCGTCTTCGAGGGCGCGCAGCGTATCGACGTCGAGGTCGTTGGTGGGCTCGTCCAGTAGCAACACGTTGCCGCCCGTGCGCAGCACCTTGGCCAATTGGACCCGATTGCGCTCGCCACCGGAGATCTCACCCACCTTCTTCTGCTGGTCGGATCCCTTGAAACCGAAACTCGCCACGTAGGCGCGCGCGTGAATCTCGCGGGCGCCGACGACCATGTGCTCCTGACCGCCGCTGATCTCGTCGAAGACGCTGGCGAGGGGGTCGAGGTCATCGCGGGACTGGTCCACGTACGCGAAGGACACGGTGGAGCCCACCTCGAGGGAGCCCGCCGTCGGCTGCTCGCGCCCGACCATCATCTTGAACAAGGTCGTCTTACCCGCGCCGTTAGCGCCGATGACCCCGACGATGCCGCCCGGCGGCAACAGGAAATCCAGGTCTTCGATCAAGAGGCGGTCGTCGTAGGCCTTACTCAAATGGTGGGCGTTGACCACCACGTCGCCGAGCCGAGGTCCCGGGGGGATGGCGATCTCGAGCTTGTCCGCGCGTCGCTCCGCCGACTCGGACTCCGCAACGAGTTCGTTGAACGCCGTCAGTCGAGCCTTGCCCTTACTCTGTCGCGCGCGCGGGGACATGCGAATCCACTCGAGTTCGCGTTCGAGCGCCGCCTGACGCACCTTGTCGGCCTTCTCTTCGCCGGCCAGACGCGCCTGCTTCTGTTCCAGCCAGGAGGAATAGTTGCCCTCCCACGGGATGCCGTGTCCGCGGTCGAGTTCGAGAATCCACGACGCCGCGTTGTCGAGAAAGTAGCGGTCGTGGGTAATCGCCACGACGGTACCGCTGTACTCCTGCAGCGTCCGTTCGAGCCACGCCACCGATTCCGCGTCGAGGTGGTTAGTGGGCTCGTCGAGCAGGAGCAGGTCGGGGTGCGACAACAGCAGACGGCACAGGGCGACGCGGCGGCGTTCACCGCCGGACAACGTCGTCACGTCGGCGCCGGGGGCCGGTAGGCGCAGCGCGTCCATGGCGATGTCGAGCGTGCGCTCGAGGTCCCACGCCCCCAGGGCGTCGATGCGCGACTGCAACTGCGACTGTTCCGCGAGGAGCGCGTCAAAATCGGCGTCGGGGTCCGCGAAGGCGGCGCACACCTCATTGAAGCGCGTGAGCAGGTCGCGTTGCTCGGCCACCCCGTCCATCACGTTGCCCACGACGTCCTTGGCCGGGTCGAGTTGGGGTTCTTGGGGCAGGTAGCCGACGCGAAAGCCGGGTGTCAGGCGCGCCTCACCGCTAAACCCGTCGTCGAGCCCGGCCATGATCCGCAGGAGGGACGACTTACCCGAACCGTTCGAACCGATGACGCCGATCTTCGCGCCCGGGTAGAAGGACAGATTGATGCCCTTGAGGACTTCGCGGTCCGGCGGGTAGAAACGACGCAGATCGCGCATGGTGAAGATGAACTGAGCGGCCATGGCACCAGTCTGACATCGAGCGCGCACGCGCGCGACCCGGGTGTCACAGCGCACCCGTACACTGGCGGGCATGTCGTCGAAGAAAGCGCACCGCCACGCCCCGGACGGGCTCATCCTGGCGATCGCGTGCGTCGCCCAGTTCATGGTCGTGCTCGACGTCTCCGTGGTCAACGTCGCCCTCCCCCACATGGGACACGACCTGCACCTCAGTCAGGCGCAGGCGCAGTGGATCATCAACGCCTACGTCTTGACCTTCGCGGGCTTCCTGCTCTTGGGTGGGCGCGCCGCCGACCGCTTCGGTCGGCGCAAGGTCTACCTACTCGGCATCGGGGTCTTTACCCTCGCCAGCGTCGCGGCCGGTTTCGCGGCGACGGGACCCCAGATGATCGCCGCGCGCGCGATCCAGGGCCTCGGCGGGGCGATACTCTCACCCGCCACCCTCACCATCATCGTGACGACCTTTCACGGTCCGCGGTTGCCCAAGGCCATCGGCGCCTGGAGCGCCGTCGCGGGCGCGGGCGGCGCCGTCGGCGGTCTCGCGGGGGGTCTGCTCACCGGGTGGGCGAGTTGGCGCTGGGTCTTCTTCGTGAACGTACCCTTCGGCATCGCGGCGGCGGTAGCGGCCGGTCTGTACCTGCAGGAGAAGCGCAACCGCGACGCGACCGTCCAGCTCGACGTCACCGGGGCCGTCTTGGTGACGGGGGGGCTCACGGCCCTCATCTACGGCGTGGTCAACACCACCACGTCGAGCTGGACGTCGCCGTCCACGGTCGCCTGGCTCATCGTCGCGGCGGTCGTCTTGACGAGTTTTCTCTTCTGGGAGGCGCGCGTCGCCTCGCACCCCCTGGTGCCCTTTCGTATCTTTCGCTCGCGTCCCCTCAGCGTGGCCAACGTCGTGATGTTGCTCGCGGGCGGCGCGTTCTTCGCCATGTGGTACTTCCTGACCTACTACTTCCAGAACATCCTGGGCTACGGCGCGGTCCGCGCGGGCTTCGCGTTCCTACCCATGGCCCTCGCCATCATCGCGGGCGCGCAGCTGAGTTCTCGTCTACTCGTCAAGACGGGCGTGCGACCGCTGCTCCTCGTGGGGTCGGCGTTCGCCACCCTCGGGTTCTTGTGGTTGAGTCGTATCAACCCCGAGAGTTCGTACTGGCGTGACGTCCTCGCGCCAGCGTTCCTGTGTTCCTTCGCCATGGGTCTGCTCTTCGCCCCGTTGGCGACCGCGGCGACCGCCAAGGTGGACCGCGCCGACGCCGGACTCGCGTCCGGGATCTTGAATACGGCGCGGCAGGTCGGCGGATCCCTGTCCCTCGCCGTGCTGGGCACCATCGCCTTCGACCGAACACAGTCCTACCTGCACGCGGCGGCGGCCCCGGCGAGCGCGCGCATCGCGAAACTGGCCTACGTGGCGGGGTACGCGCGCGCCTTCGAAATTTCTGCGGCGATCACGTTGGTGGCCTTCGTCGTCTCGCTCGGCCTGCCGGCCAAGGTGGGACACCACTCGAGCCACGCCCCGGCGGCCAATCCGGCGGGCACCGCGGCCGGTGCCGGACACTAATTCTTAACAATTCGCGGACCCCGTGACCATGGAAGGGGCGAGTAGTGTCGGCAGTTGACAGCCAGCGAGTTCGCCGTCGGGTCGGAGACGGCGCTCGTGCTGTGGCCGCAGAGCCAACTACAACAAGGGAGATCCACATGAAGAAGATTCGTCGCCTCGGCACGGTGCTGGGGGCCAGTTCGCTGGTCCTGGGCACTCTGACGATCGGCGTTGCCGCGACGGGTGCGTCGGCGGCGAGCAAGTTCAAGGCCTGCATCGTCATCGACACCGGCGGTGTGAAGGACAAGTCCTTCAACCAGTCCGCCTGGCAGGGCGCGCTCGACGCGCAAAAGGCCGACGCGAACATCGCTCCCTCGTACCTGACGTCGACCTCGTCGACCGACTACGCCCCGAACATCACGACGTTCGAGAACCAGGGTTGCGGCATCATCGTGACGGTGGGCTTCAACATGGACTCGGCCACCGCCGCCGCCGCCAACGCGGACCTCACCCAGAAGTTCGCCATCGTGGACGACGCCCCGAGCACCAAGTCGAAGAACGTCCTGGCGTTGCAGTACCAGACGAACCAGGCGGCCTTCCTCGGCGGGTACCTCGACGCGGCGACCTCTAAGCACCACGTGGTGGCCACCTACGGCGGCATGAACTTCCCGTCGGTCGCCATGTACGAGAGCGGCTTCGTCGCCGGCGTGCGCTACTACGACCAGACCACGAAGTCCAAGGTCAAGGTCTTGGGCTTCACGCCGGGTAAGGGTGCCTGCACCCTGTCGAACTGCCCCGGCACCGGCACCTTCGTGGGGAACTTCACGTCCCAGACCGACGGCAAGACCATCGCCGCCGGCTTCTTCGCCCAGGGCGCGGACTTCGTGTTCCCGGTCGCGGGATCCGTGGGTCTCGGTTCGGTCGTCGCCGCCAAGCAGGCCGGTAAGGGCCACCAGATCACGTGGGTGGACTCCAACGGATGCTTGACCGACCCGACCGACTGCCAGTGGTACAACGCCACGGTCGCCAAGGGCGTGGAGCCCTCCGTGGCCGCCGCCATCCTCTCGGCCGCCAAGGGCACCTTCAAGGGTGGCACCTACTACGGCACCTTGAAGAACGCGGGCACGTTGCTCGAGTACAACACCACCAGCGCCTCCGCGGCGTTGAAGGCCAAGTTGTCCTCGATCACGGCGGGCATCGAGAGCGGCAAGATCTCGGTCAACCCGAACGCGTACCCGGCCACTCCGAAGTAGTCCCGTCGCCGCTCGCGCGGTGTCGCACAAAAGCCCGGGTCCTCAGCGACCCGGGCTTTTGTGCTGGCTACGATGGAGACTCATGCGCGTCGAACTGAAGGGCATCACCAAGCGATTCGGTTCCTTCACCGCGAATGATTCGATCAATCTGGT
>JAJZFO010000118.1 GCA_021805305.1 Actinomycetes bacterium
GGCACCGTCGTTCGATGTCTTGTCGAGTCCTTCACCCGTGAGGCGCTGACAGCATGGTCGTAGCCTGGTCGACCGGAACTGCGGGCGACCACAAGAAGCCCTGACCCAGTTCACAGTCGAGGTTGTGGAGTCGGTCGAGTTGCGCAGTCGTCTCGATGCCCTCGGCGAGGACCGTCATGTTGAGTTTGTTGCCGAGGGTGACGATGGCCTCGAGCAGTGTGTCGCTGCGCCGTTTGTCGTGCGTGGGCCGCACGAAGGACTGGTCGATCTTGATGATCTTGGGATTGAGCGCGGCGAGATACGAGAGGGACGAGTACCCGGTGCCGAAGTCGTCGAGTGCGATACCCACCCGGAGGTGGTTCAACTGCTCCATGATGCCGAGCGTCTCGGTGATGTCGACGAGTGCGGCACCCTCGGTCACCTCGAGGACCAGGCGTTCGGGGGCCACGCCGCTGCGCTCGAGTTCGCTCTGGATGAGCGTCACCAGACCGGGGTCGTGGAACTGCTGGGCCGATAGGTTCACCGTGACGTAGGGGTGGCCCCGGACGGGGTCCGAGATCTCCCAGGTGCTGGCCGCCGCGAGGGCGCTACGGAGCGCGAACTCGCCGAGCGCCACGATGAGGTCGCTCTGTTCGGCGAGGGGGATGAAGATGTCCGGCGGTATCCAACCCCGTTCGCGGTGGTGCCAGCGCATGAGCGCCTCGAAGCCCACGATGGAGGACGACGTGAGGTCCACGATCGGCTGGTAGTGCATGCTGACGTCGCCGGCCACGAGTGCCTGGCGGAGTTCTTGCACGAGGGAGAACCTCGTCACGGCGTCGTGCCCCATCTGGGGCGTGTAGAGGGCGACGTGACCCTGTCCGCGCCGCTTGGCCTCGTACATCGCGGCGTCGGCGTTCTGCACCAGCTCGACGTTGTCGGGACTGTCACCGTGGAAGACGACGACGCCGATACTGGCCTTCTGATCGACGCGGATGTCACCGATGATGAAGGGCTCATCGAGGGTGGCCAGGAGGCGCCGGGCGATGAGCTGCGCCTCGTCGGGCGAGGTCAGCCCCTCGGCGAGGTACAAGAACTCGTCGCCGCCGAAGCGACACAGGGTGTCTGAGGTGCGCGTGATCTCCTTGAAGCGGTTGGCGATCTCGATCAGCAACTGGTCGCCCACCAGGTGGCCGTAGGTGTCGTTGACACCCTTGAAGTCGTCCAGGTCGCCCAACAGCACCGCCCCGATCTTCTTCTCGCGCTCGGTGCGCGAGCGCGCCTGCAGGAGGCGGTCCTCGAAGAGGGCTCGGTTGGCGAGGCCGGTCAGCGGGTCGTGCAGGGCCTGGAAGGAGAGCTGCGCGGAGAGGGCCCGCTCCTCGGTCACGTCGCGCACGGAGGATACGTAGTACTGCGCCTCGCCCTTCTCGTCGCGCGAGCAGCAGATCGAGACCTCCGCGAAGACGATACGTCCGTTACGGTGCAAGAAGCGCTTACCGTAGCGGTACTCGTCGACCGCGCCCGAGCGGATCAACTGGTAGACGTCCTCGGTGATGCCGATGTCGTCAGGGTAGGTGAAGGCCCGTGAGTCGTTGCCGAGGAGCTCCTCCTCGCTGCGTCCGCACATCCGACAGAACGCGCCGTTCACCGCCAGGAAGCGACCATCGCGGTCACTGAACACCATGGGCGCCATACTGGCCTCGAAGGCCAGGCGGAAGCGTTCCTCCCTCTGGGCCAGGGACGTGGAGTGAAAGTTGGCGTCCCTGGCTTCGAGCGCCGCCTCGACCTGCGAGCCCACTGGGGCGCTCACCGTGGGGTCCGACTCGGCCGCGACCGGGGGGTCCATCTCGGCGAGGACCTCGCGCATCTCGAGGAGGGACCACGTTGAGTCGCCCGAGAGGGGCGAGAGCGTGACCAGGGCGTACTGGTCCGCGCCGGAGGCACCGATGAGGCGTAGGAGCTTCTCGGCGCGCGCGACCCGCGGCGTCGCCGTCGCGAGCTCGTCGGGCGATGCGAACTCGGCGAGGCGGCCGAGGTCGGGGAACACCTCGCGGATGTCGCGACCGAGGAGTTGGCGTGACGTGTAGCCGGTGAGATCGCGAAAACGCCGATTCACCTCGTCGATGCGCCCATTCGCGTCGATCACCGCTGCGCCGCAGGCCAACGCGTCAAAGAGACCGAGGACGTTCGACTGATGATCCGCGAAATAACCCACGACTGACCCACTTTCGCCCGCTGCTCTGGTGTGGGGGCGTCACCCCGCTTTGTCACTGTTCGGACTCTATCGTTTGGGCCCCTTCAGATCGGAGATGGGGAGATCCCTCGTGTGCGCAGTTCGTCGTGCGGCGATGCGGTCCTGATCAGCGCGAGGTCGAGTGGCTCAGGAGACGCCGCCAGGGCGCCTGCTCAAGGAGCGAGACGACGTCCTGGCGCGGCACCGGTGGCGAGAAGAGGAATCCCTGGCCGAGCTGGCAGCGCAGCTCACGAAGGCGTTCGAGCTGCTCGGAGGTCTCGACACCCTCTCCCAACATGGTGCCGTCGAGTTGATGACCCAGGGAGATGATGGCCTCCAACAGAGTCTCGTTGCGGGGATTGCGCGTGGGCGGGTTGACGAAGGACTTGTCGATCTTGATGATGCGTGGCTGGAGGTCGGCGAGGTAGGAGAGCGAGGAGTAGCCGGTCCCGAAGTCGTCCAGCGCGAAGTCGATGCCGGTGCGCGTGAGGCGTTCGATCACTTGTGAGGTCTCGACGACGTCGAGGAGGGTCACGCTCTCGGTGATCTCCAGGACCAGGCGCCGCGGCGAGAGGCCGCTGCGGGCGAGGGCGTGTTCGATGCGCGACGCCAGGCGCGGGTCCTGGAACTGGCGCGCCGAGAGGTTGACGCTGACGAAGGGCGCGTCGCGCTCGTCCCCCTCGTCGCACCACTCGCTGGCCGCCGTCACCGCCTCGTTCAGGGCGAAGTCGCCCAACTGCAGGATCAGATCGCTCTTCTCGGCGAGGGGGATGAAGACGTCGGGCGCGATCCATCCGCGCGTCGGATGACGCCAACGCATCAGGGACTCGAAGCCCACCACCTGCACGTTGTCGAGGCGGACGATCGGCTGGTAGTGCATCGTCAGATCGCCCACGTCCAGGGCGTGGCGCAGTTCCTGGAGCAGTTCGAAGTCCCGCGACGCGTTATCGCGCATCTCGGTGGTGAAGACGGCGTAGCCACCCTTCCCCTGGCGTTTGGCCCAGTACATGGCGACGTCGGCGTTCTGGATGAGGTCGTGGGCGTCGTGCTGGCCGTCCCAGATCACCACGCCCACCGAGGCCCGCTGCTCGATCTCGTGGCCGTGCACCTCGAAGCGCTCGACCAGCGCACCGAGGAGCCGGCGGGCGATGATGGTCGCCTCCTCGGGGGAGTGCAGACCCTCGGCGAGTGAGAGGAACTCGTCGCCGCCGAAGCGACACAGGGTATCGGACGCGCGCGTGAGGCGCTGGAAGCGACGGGCGATGGACACCAGCAGTTCGTCGCCCACCGCGTGTCCGTGGGTGTCGTTGACGCCCTTGAAATCGTCGAGGTCCAGAAGGAGGACGGCGCCCCAGCCTCCGCGTCGCACGCTGTGGGCGTGGGCGTGGCTCAGTCGGTCCTCGAAGAGGGTTCGGTTGGCCAGGCCGGTCAGGGGGTCGCGCAGGGCGCGGTTGGACAGTTGCGCGGTGAGGGCCCGCTCCTCGGTCACGTCGCGCTCCGAGGCCACGAAGTAGAGGATGTTCCCGTGATCGTCACGGGCCAGCGAACGTGACACCTCCGAGATGACGACGCCCCCGTCCTTTCGCAGGTAGCGCTTCTCGTAGCGGGCCTGGGTGACCTCCCCGCGCAGGAGACGCTGATGGGTCTCCTCGGTGATGCCGATGTCGTCGGGGTGGGTGAATATCGTCGAGTCTCGACCGATGATCTCGTCGCGGTCGAAGCCGACCATCTGGCAGAAGGCGTCGTTGACCGCGATAGCCCGGTCCTCGAGATCATTGAAGATCATGGGCGCCATGTTGCCCTCGAAGGCCAGTCGGAAGCGCTGCTCGGACTGGCTCAGGGCGAACTCCGCGACGCGCAGCGCCTCGTTGGCGTCGGTGACGCTGACCAGGGCGTCGTGCGTGGAGGTGATGGAGCGCAGTCGCGACAGCGCGAGGGCGAGTTCGCGTACGAGGTCCTCGAGGTCGTGCACGCTCGTCGCGTCGAAGGCCATGATGTTGGCCGAGTAGAGACTCATCACCGCGGTGCGCGCGCCGAGGTCGAAGGGGATGCTCAACGACGAGGCGAGGCCGAACTCCTGGGCGCGCTCGCGCCACATCGAGAAATTCTCCGCCGTGCTCAGGTCGTTGTTGACCTGGGTCCCTCCGCCGCGGATCGCCACCCCGACCGGTCCGAGGCCCCGGCGGCTCTTCTCGCTCGCCGACACCAGGTGGGGGTAGAGGTATCGGGTGGTGC
>JAJZFO010000220.1 GCA_021805305.1 Actinomycetes bacterium
GGTTTCGCCAACAACCAGCCGGTCAGTGAAGCCACCCACGCGGTGCGCGCGCTGATGACGAACACGCCGGTGGGTAATTCCGTCTGGGTCACGCTGATCTGGTCGATCGGTCTCATCGCGATCCTCGGACCCCTGGCGACCGCGAAGTACAAGAAAGTTGCCTAAGCGACCCTCGCCGATGTCCCACCACCCACAAGAGCACCTCAGCTCCACGCTGGTGGCGGTGATGGCGGTGTCCATCGGCGTGATCGTCGCCAATCTCTACTACCTCCAGCCCCTGCTGCATCAGGTTCGCGGTGATTTCCACGTCTCCACGGCGTCGACGTCGCTACTCATCACCTTGATCCAAGTCGGCTACGTGGTGGGACTGTTCTTCCTGCTGCCCCTCGGTGACCTCTTCGTGCGACGCCGACTGATCGTCGCGATCTTCCTCGTCGCGGCCGTGGCCATCGGCGCGGCGAGCTTCATCCGCTCCTTTGGCCTCTTTGCGGCCATCACCATCGTGATCGGTCTGTCCTCGGTGGCGGGCCAGGTGATCATCCCCCTGGGCGCGGACCTCGCGCCCGACGCCGAGCGCGGACGCGTGCTGGGTCGTCTCATGACCGGACTGTTGGGTGGCGTCCTGCTCTCTCGCACACTCTCGGGTGCGGTGTCAGAGGTCATTGGCTGGCGAGGGGTCTACCGAGTCTCGGCGGTACTGCTGGTCGCGATGGCGCTCGTCCTACATTTCGCGTTGCCCGAGGAGCGCCCCCGCGACCGGTTCGAGTACCGACACCTCGTCACGGGCGGGCTCACCATGATGCGCGAGTCCTCCGAGCTGCGTCGACGCGGGTGGTTCGGCGCGACCGCCTTCGGCGCGTTCAGCGTCCTGTGGTCCACGCTGGCGTTTCACCTCTCGAGTGCGCCGTTTCACTACTCGAGCGGGGTCATCGGACTCTTCGGGCTCTTCGGGCTCGCCGGCATCACCGCGGCCAACGTGACCGGTCGTCTCGCCGACCAGGGGCGCACCGCCGTGGCCACCACGTCAGCGGCGGTGCTCATCGCCGTCGCCTTCGTCGTCTTGTACCTGGGACAGCACGACGTGGTCGCAATCGTGGTCGGCGTGGTGCTCCTCGACGCCGGCAGTCAAGGTCTCCACGTCTCGAACCAGTCGATCATCTACGCCATCGCCCCGGCCCAGCGCAGCACCATCAACAGCATCTACATGGTGTGCTTCTTCACTGGTGCGTCGGCCGGGTCGCTCCTGGCGGGTTACGCCTACGCCCACGACGGCTGGAACGGGACCTGCGCCGTCGGCGCGCTCTTCGGACTGGCCACCATCGTGCCGGCGATCATGTGGCGCCGCACCCCCGCCGCCAACGTCTCCCCCACCTGATCGCGCCAGGGCGTTACGGCGCGAACGACTTCACTGCGACGGACCGTGGACCGACCGCGACCGCGACCACGACCACGACCACGACCGCGAGGTCAGTTGCCCACCCAGACGCCCACCGGGCTCAGTGCGCCCGTGATGAAATGCTGGTTCACGTCGGTGCCATTGAGTCGCGCGCGGCCGAGGGTGGATCCACCGATCCCGTGGGTGCCGTTGAAGTTGGCCCAGTAGATATACGAACCCGCGATGCTCAAACCCGCTGGCGCCCTGGCCCCGCGGATGAAGCTCTCGTTGACCTGGCCACCCGAGAGAGTGGCTCGTGCGATCGTCGTCCCGGTCTGGTTCGCGCCCTGGTTGGACCAGTAGAGATACCCTCGCGATGCGGCGATCCCCGCCGGGGCCTGGGCCCCGCTGATGAAGTCCTGGTTCACGTCGGTGCCATTGAGTCGGGCCCGCCCGATGGTGGTGCCGGAGCTGCCGCCGTTGATCCCGTAGTTCGTCCAGTACAGGTAGTTCCCCACGATCACCACTCCCCAGGGTCCCGCGGCGCCGCTGATGAAGTGCTGGTTCACGTCGGTGCCATTGAGTCGGGCGCGCCCGATGGTGTTACCCAGTCGGCTCGCCCAGTAGATGTAACCGCCGTGAATCACCAGGCCGTGGGGACTCTTGAGTCCCTTGATGAAGTTCTGGTTCACGCCGGTGCCATTGAGTCGGGCGCGCCCGATGGTGGTACCCGGACTCCCGTTGTCCACACCGGGATTGGACCAGTAGAGGTAGGGGCCGTTGATGACCAGTCCCACGGGTCCCTGGGCCTGGGTGATGAAGCGTTGATCCACCCGGGTCCCGTTGATCAGGGAGCGACCGATTGAGCTCCCCGTACCGCTTTGACCGTAGTTGGTCCAGTAGAGGTAGCGCGATGAGGTCCCCGCGCTCGCGGTGAGCGGCGTGGCCAGGACCGGAGCGGCGAGAATCATCGATGACGCGACGAGCAGGAGCGCGCGTCTCACGCCCCGCGGGTGCGTACGATGGCTCGGGTTGCTCGCGAGGCTCGTTCTTCCGGTACCGAAACGTGTCCCCATCGTCCGCTCCTCGCCACTGCGCTCGAAGCCCGACGATAGCATCGCCGCCGGACTTGTCGCCGGTGGCGGGAAGTTGAGGACGCACTGTCGCCGACGCTCTCGAGAGTGCCACCACCGGTGAGGGTCTAGACCCCACGCTTCACCTCCCGCGCGCTCGACGCAGTCCACTGAGGGCGCACCTCATCGTGCGTCGATCACGAGCGGGCCTGGCGTCAGAGTCAGATCTGGTGCGTGCGCTCGCGCAGGTCGGCGAGCAATGCCGTGATCGGAACGCGCACCTGTTGGGTGCTGTCGCGGTCACGCACCGTCACGCAGCGGTCCTCGAGCGAGTCGAAGTCCACGGTGACGCAAAATGGGGTGCCGACCTCGTCCTGGCGACGGTATCGTCGCCCGATCGACTGGGTCACGTCGTAGTCGCACGCGAAGTACGGCTGCAGAATCGCCAACACCTCTTTCGACACGCCCTCGAGCTCGGGCTTCTTCGACAGCGGTAACACCGCGACCTGGTAGGGGGCGAGTCGCCAGTCGAGGCGCAGTACGGTGCGCGTCTCGCCCTCGACCACGTCCTCGTGGTAGGCGGCGAGTAAGAAAGCCATCATGGCGCGCGTGGCACCGGCCGCGGGCTCGATCACGTAGGGGGTGTAGCGCTCGTTGGCGGCCTGATCGAAGTACTCCAACTTGGTGCCCGACGCGTTGGAGTGTTGGGTCAGGTCGTAGTCGCCGCGATTGGCGATGCCCTCGAGCTCGTCCCAGCCCCAGGGGTAGGCGAACTCCACGTCGGTCGTGCCGCGCGAGTAGTGCGACAGGTCCTCGGGGGCGTGCTCGTGCAGGCGCAGCTGCTCAGCCGGGATGCCCAGGTCCAGGTACCAGTGATAGCGCTGGTCGATCCAGTAGCGGTACCACTGCTCCGCCTCGGCCGGCGGCACGAAGTACTCCATCTCCATCTGCTCGAACTCGCGAGTGCGAAAGACGAAGTTCTGCGGGGTGATCTCGTTGCGGAAGGACTTACCGATCTGCGCGATGCCGAAGGGCGGCTTCTTGCGAATGGTCGAGAGGACGTTGTTGAAGTTGGTGAACATGCCCTGTGCGGTCTCGGGCCGGAGGTAGGCGGTGGCGCCCTCGCCCTCGACGGGACCGGCCTGGGTCTTGAACATCAAGTTGAAGGCGCGTGCCTCGGTGAACTCCGTCGAGCCGCAATTGGGACAGACCCCGTCGATCTTGTCCTCGCGCCAGCGTTCCTTGCACTTGCGACAATCGACCAATGGGTCGGTGAACGTCTCGAGGTGTCCCGAGGCGGCCCACACCGCAGGCGGTCCGAGGATCGCCGCGTCGATACCCACGACGTCGAGACGCATCTGGACCATCTCGCGCCACCACGCCGCCTTGACGTTGCGCAACATGTTCACGCCCAAAGGGCCGTAGTCGTAGGTGGAGCGGAATCCGCCGTAGATCTCGGCGGAGGGGAAGATGAATCCGCGGCGCTTGGCAAGGTTGATCACCTTGTCCAGTAGTTCAGGGTCGGTCGAGACGGCAGAATCCATCCGCCAAGGCTACTGGACCAGCCTTTTGCCCCCACGCGAGCGAGCCGAGGGACTCACGACGAGGGACTCACGACGAGGACCGCAGGCGCAGGATCACCTGATTGGCCACGAGACGCGCCCGTGGCGTGAGCGTCACGCGGCCCGCCTCGACCGTGACCAGGTGACGGATCTCGTCGAGGGAGGCGAAGGCCTCGAGCGGCACGCCGCGACGCGTGCGCAGCGCCAGCGAATCGCGCTCGAAGGCCTGGGTCGCCTCGTCCAAGACCTCCTCACCCCCGAGGGGACGCTCACCACGGCGCACCATGTCGATGTAGCGCTCGGGGGTGCGCACGTTCCAGTAGCGCCGCCCCTGACGGTGCGAATGCGCGGCCGACCCGTAGCCGACGTAGTCGTCGTGGTCCCAGTAGACGTGGTTATGACGACACTCGTGGCCCGGGCGCGCCCAAT
>JAJZFO010000254.1 GCA_021805305.1 Actinomycetes bacterium
AGAAGAAGTCGAGCACCGCGTCGCACTCGGCGACGACGTCGTCGCCGACGCGACCGAGCTCACGCGCTAGACGCACCGCGAAGGCGAGCCCGATCGAGACGGCCTCACCGTGTCGCAGCTCATCGTGCCCACGCGCCAGCGCCGAGCGCTCCAGGGCGTGTCCCAAGGTGTGACCATAATTGAGAAGCGCGCGAGTACCCGAACGCTCGAACTCGTCCAACGCCACGACGCGGGCCTTCAGAGCCACGGACATCTCGATCAGCTCAGTCAAGGTCGCCGGCGCGAGGTCGACGCTCGATCGCCCCTCGAGCAACCAGCACTTGGCGACCTCGCCCATCCCGGCCGTGCGTTCCCTGGCGCTCAGGGTACTGAGGGTCTGGGTGTCGCACCACACGCCCGCGGGCTGGTGGAAGGCGCCGACGAGATTCTTGCCGGCCGCGAGGTTGACCGCGGTCTTGCCGCCGATGGCGGCGTCGACCTGGCCCACGACGCTCGTGGGCACCTGAAGGACACTCACCCCGCGCAGGTACACCGCCGCCACGAATCCCGCGAGATCGGTGATCGCACCGCCCCCCACCCCCACGACGACGTCCCGGCGCGACACGTGAGCTCGCGCGAGCTGCTCGCACACCGTCTCGAGGCTCGCGAGGGTCTTGGCGGCCTCGCCGTCGGCCACTTCGATGATGAGCGTCTCCATGCCCAAGTCGAAGTCGAACCACGGCTGGCGGCGTATTTCGGGCGACGTGATGATCGCGGCCACGCGAGCCGCCGGCAGCTGGCGCGCGATGAAGGGGCCGACCTCACGGCGCACCCCCTCACCCAGGCTCACCTCGTAGGGCGCCGCCTCGAGCTCGACGCGGATCCTCACGAACGCGCCCCGTTGCTCGAGACCACCTCGAGCAGTTCGCCCACGATGTCGGACACGGAGCGTTCGGCGTCAACTCGGCGCTGGCTCACCTGGCGATACCACTCCTCACGCTCCTGGCGAAGTCGCGCGAGTCGCTCCTGGGGTCGATCCCCGAGGAGCGGCCGGTCACCCTCGCCCACGCGGTCGAGAATCGCCTCGTCGCGACAGTCCAGCCAGACGGTGAACTGCCCGCGCAGAGTCTCGCGCGCCTCGGGCGACGTGACCACGCCGCCGCCGGTCGCCACGACGTCCCCGCGCGTCAGGGCCGTGGCCAGGGCGCGAATCTCGCACTGGCGAAAATGGGCCTCGCCGTGGTGTCGCAGGAAGTCCGGCACCGACTCCTCCTCGAGTTCTTCGAACACCTCGTCGGTGTCGACGAAGTCCTCGCCCAGGGCCAGGGCCAGGGCCCGCCCGACGGTGGTCTTGCCCGTTCCCGGCAAGCCGACCAGCACCACGCGCGCCATCGCTAGGCCGGTCGAGCTTGCGACGAGACCGAGCCGAGATTCGAGACGTAGGCCGCGTGGTTGCGCACGAACTCCTCGAGGGAGTCGCCGCCGAACTTGCGCAGGGCCTCGTTAGCGATCACTAGGGCCATCATCGCCTCGGTCACGACGCCGAGCGCGGGCACCGCGGTCACGTCCGTGCGCTCCTTGAAGGACACGGCCGATTCGCCGGTGGCGACGTTCACGGTCTCGAGCACGGGACGATTCAGCGTCGCCAACGGCTTCATGGCCACCTTGGCGATCAGCGGTGCGCCCGAGGTCATGCCGCCCTCGAGTCCGCCGGCGTGATCGCTGCGTCGCACGTAACCGCCCCCGGACGCGAAGTTCTCACTACGCGCGATGGCGTCGTGAGCCTCGCTGCCGCGCTGCGCCGCCTGAGACATGCCGTCGCCGATCTCCACCGCCTTGACCGCCTGAATACTCATCAACGCGCCCGCGAGCAGTCCGTCCATCTTGCGGTCCCAGTGCACGTAGCTACCCAGTCCGACCGGCACGCCGTAGGCGACCACCTCGACGATCCCGCCCAGGGAGTCGCCCTCCTTGGCCGCGGCCTTGATCTCACCCACCATGGCCTCGGCGGTCGCGGCGTCGAAGCAGCGCACCTCGCTCGCGTCCACCGCCGCCAGGTCCTGGGGACCCGGTCGCAGGCCCGACGGGGCGGCCACCGCGCCGATACGCACCACGTGCGAGATGACGTCGACGCCGATGTGGCGGATCAGGGCCTTGGCGAGCGTGCCGGCGACCACGCGCGCCGCGGTCTCGCGCGCGCTGGCGCGTTCGAGCACGTCGCGCGCGTCATCAAAGGCGTACTTCTGCATGCCGACCAAGTCGGCGTGCCCCGGACGAGGGGTCGTCAGCTTGTCACTCGGGGTACCTGGGGCCGCGGACATCTCGGTCTCCCACTTGGGCCACTCCGAATTGAGAACCTCGATCGACACCGGCGATCCGAGGGTGCGCCCGTGTCGGATGCCGCCGGTCAGGCGCAAGACGTCACGTTCGAATCGCATCCGGGGGCCACGCCCGTAGCCGAGCCGTCGCCGCGCCAGTTCGTCGCCGATCTCCTCCTCGGTGATGGGCAGCCCCGCCGGAAGGCCTTCGACGATGATGGTGAGAGAGGGGCCGTGGCTTTCGCCAGCAGTCAAGAAGCGCAGCATCTCCCGATTCTAGGAGACCTCCGTCGACCTCAGTGTGCGTCGGCGTAGAACGGATTGACCCCCGAGGCGTGGTCGGTGATGTCGCGCACGTCGGTGAGTTCTGGTATCGCGGCGCGCAGTGCCGTCTCGATTCCCTGGGACAAGGTCATGCGACTCATCGAACAGCCTTGACATCCCCCCGACATCTTGATGTAGGCGACCTTATGGTCGTCGTCCATCGCCACCAAGTCGGCGCGACCGCCGTGCGAGGCGATGGAGGGATTCACGTCGTTGTCGAGCACCGCGACGGCGAGGCGAGCCAGTTCGCTCTCGATGCCCATCGCGAGGATCTCCGCGGGCACGCCGGGATTGAGCTCCTCGCTCGTGGGGTGATTCGGGTTGACGAGCACGAGCCCGCCGCCACCGTCCGTGGCGAATTCGAGCCGACTCCCGCGCAGGCGCTCGACGCTCGCGGCGGGAATCACGATCGTCACGTCACCGTCGCGACCGATGGCCGCGCCCTCGGGAGCATCGGCCAGGTCCGAGAAGTAGAGGTCGTAGGAGTAACCCGCGCCCATGGTGCCCGTGACCTCGACCCACAGCGCCAAGGTCGCATTCATCTCCTCGTTCGCGAGGGCGTCGAGTACGACATTGCGGGCCTCGTCGGTCAGCGAGAGCACGTCAAAGGCAGGTGGCGTTGTCATGGGACCAGTCTACGGCTGGGTCCCGCGACCCGTAACGGGTAGTTTTGGTGCGTGACCTCCATTCCCCTCGACGCCCACGAATGGGTGAGTTTCGACGACGATGACGACCAGCGCACCTGGATGATCGACGCGACGTTCATCGAAAGCAACTGGACCTGCATCTTCAACAACGGATGTCAGGGTGTCTTGACCGGTCCGACGCCCGAACTGGCCCAGGGGTGCTGCAGCTACGGCGCACATTTCACCGACGAGGCGGACCGTCAACGCGTCGAACTGGCCGCGCGGCGACTCACCGATGACCAGTGGCAATTCAAGTCGCACGCCAAGAAGAACGGCACCACCAAGACCAAGAAGAACGGTGAGTCCACCACCCGCCTGGTGCAGGACGCGTGCATCTTCTTGAACCGTCCGGACTTTCACCGGGGACCGGGTTGCGCGCTACACGTCCTGGCGATGGACAACGCCGAGAGCTATATCCCGCTCAAGCCCGAAGTGTGCTGGCAACTGCCCTTGCGACGAGAGGACGTGGTACTCGACAACGGCAAAATGGTAACGCGCATCGCCCAATGGGACCGGCCCGACTGGGGAGCCGGGGGCTCGGACTTCCACTGGTGGTGCACCGAGGATCCGGCCGCGTTCACCGGCGCGACGCGCGTCATCGATTCAATGTCTGAGGAACTGATCGCCATCATGGGCCCGGCGTCGTATCAGCGACTGCTGGCCATCATCAACGACCGAGCCCAACGCGGTACACGGCTGCCCCACCCGGTGGTGAGGCGACACCCCTGATTAGTTCTCCGCGGCGAGTGGGTCCTCTTCGGTGAACGTGGGACGAGGAAGCGACCCAAGGATCTCGTCGTAACGGTCCTCCTCCGCCAGACACCACGTCGCGTGGACATCCTCGGGGGCGGCGCCGCATTCGACGCACGTCGTCGCTCGTGGTCCCGTGGAACGCTTGAGTTCGCGAGCTTCAACAAACCGACGGTGGCGGCCTTTTTTCACGTCAACTCCTCACTGGCCGCGGTCCATAACTGGCGGCGGCCCAGACTCAGCACCACTGAGCCGGACACCCATTGTACCAACTCAGCCCCGAGCTCGAACCCCTAACATGGCCGCGTGAACGAGTTCAACCCCGATGAGATGATTGCGCGTTTCCGCGAGCGAGCCGAGGCCGTGCGCCGTCGCGGACTG
>JAJZFO010000055.1 GCA_021805305.1 Actinomycetes bacterium
GAAGCGCCGTCTCGTGTCGATGCGCAGCCGGTCGCTGTCGTCAAGTGACGGCAGCGACCACCACCACGTCGTCTGGGGGCGCCACGCGACGTCGTCGCCGCCGAGTAGCCGTCGCGCGCCCGAGGGGTCGCTCGCGACGATCACCGTGCGCGCGCGTAGGCGCCGCTGCCGGGAGGTGACCTCGTTCGCCGTGACCGACGTCACCTCCTCGCCCAGGTGCACCCGAGTCCGCGTCAGCGTGGCCGCCAGGGCGGCGGGGAGCGCCCCGATCCCGCGAGGGTGGGTCCCCGGTCGGCCGCGCGCCAGGCTCTTGAGGACGAGCTCGCTGTAGTGCCAGGACGTCTCGAGTTCGTCGTCGAGCAGCGCGCCGCGCAGGAACGGCTGGATGACGGCGTCGATCGCTCGCTCGGAGATGCCGTGCTCGAGCAGCGCTCGCCGGGTCGTCGTGTCGGGAGAGCTCATCAGTTTCGACACGGGACGACCCGCCACCGCGGTGAGGAGGGCGGTCAGGCGAACGGCGTCACTCACCGTGAGCGCGGGGTGGCGCACGGAGCGCATCGCGTCGACGAGTCCCGCCCGCGGGTCGGCGACCACCGTGGTGCGTCGGCCGTCGCTGAACTCGATGACGGGGGCGAAGCGCCGCAGGTCGAAGCCGATGAGGGCGCCACTGGCGATCAACTCGGGGTACGCCGGATTGATGAGTTGGAAACCCTCGTCGAGGACGAAGCCGTCGACGAGGGTGGACGTGACGCGACCTCCCACCTGGGCGGCGGTGTCGAACATGTCGACCTCGAGGCCGGCCGCGTCGAGTACCTGAGCGGCTCGCAGGCCCGCGAGCCCCGCGCCCACGATGATGACGTCGGTGTCCTCACTCATGGTCGGACGCTCGGCCGTCGGGCCCTAGGAGAGACTGGCGGAGTCGATACGCGCCATCACGTCGTCGCTGAGGAGCTCCACGACGTCCAGGGCCGACATGTTCTCGCGGACCTGTTGCGCCGAGGAGGCCCCGGTGATCACCGTCGAGACGTTGGGGTTCTTCAGGCACCACGCGAGGGCCAGTTGGGCCAGGGTCACGTCGAGTTCGGCGGCGATGACCAAAAGCGCGTCCACCTTCTTGAGCTGCACCGGGTCCGTCAGGGACGCGCGGAGCCACTCGTATCCCGGCAGGGTGGCCCGCGAGCCCGCGGGCACGCCATTCTGGTACTTTCCCGTCAGCAGGCCCGACGCCAAGGGTGACCAGATGGTGGTGCCCAGGCCGATGTCCTCGTAGAGCCGCGCGTACTCGCGCTCGACCCGGTCGCGGTGCAGCAGGTTGTACTGCGGCTGTTCGACGACGGGCTTGTGCAAGTGGTGGCGCTCGGCGATCTCCCACGCGGCGCGGATCTCGTCGGCCGACCATTCCGAGGTCCCCCAGTAGAGCGCCTGGCCCCGTGTGACCATGTCACTCATGGCCCAGACGGTCTCCTCCAGGGGCGTGTGGGGGTCGGGCCGGTGGCAGTACACCAAGTCCACGAATTCGAGACCGAAGCGCTCCAGGGACCCCTCGATGGCCTGGGAGAGATACTTGCGGTTCAGCGTGTTCTTCATGTTCACGGTGTCGAAGAGGCCCCAGTAGAGCTTGGTGGAGACGACGTAGTCGTGACGCGCCCAGCCCAGTTCGCGAATGGCCGCACCCATCACGCGTTCCGATTCGCCCGCCGCGTACGCCTCGGCGTTGTCGAAGAAGTTGACGCCGGCCTCCTTGGCGACGGCGAGGCATTCGGCGGCCTGGGCCGCGGACTCGAGTTGATTGGCGTTGGCGAAGGTCACCCAACTGCCGAAGGACAACTCACTCACCCGCAAACCCGAGCGACCGACGCGACGATACTGCATTGCTCCCATGATCTTCTCCTACGAACGGCGTTCGTAGGACAGGTTAGGCGGCCGACTTCTGCGCCACGTCGGGCCAGTGCTCGAACGAGACGTCCGAGGCCGCGGGCCGCTTGACGAGGGCCACCACTGCGGCGACGGCCGCCGCGACCAGAAGGAGCAACACAACCTTGGTGAGGACTTTCACGATACCCATGTGCTCACAATAATGGTTGCCCCTGGACACGGGGCGATGTCGCGGTAGAATGGGACCGTGATGTACGGACGCCGCGAGCTGCTTCTTGGATAGGGCGAGCTTTCGCTCGCCCGTCACCCCCGCTGATGCGGGGGTTTTTTGTTTCTCGCGCGACCGACGGAGAAAGGACCACTATGCGCCGCCACCCCCAGCAGTCGAGCCCGATGGCCTTCGAGAAGTACCGTGCCACGGTGCCCGTCGACCTCGTGGACCGCACCTGGCCCGATAAGCGCCTGGTGAAGGCCCCGATCTGGTGCAGCGTCGACCTGCGCGACGGGAACCAGGCGTTGATCGACCCTATGGACCTCGAGCGCAAGAACGCCATGTTCGCCCAGTTGGTGGCGATGGGTTTCAAGGAGATCGAGGTGGGCTTCCCCTCGGCGTCGCAGCCGGACTTCGACTTCGTGCGCCACATCATCGAGAACGACCTCATCCCCGAGGACGTGACGATCCAGGTGCTGACGCAGTCGCGCCCCGAGTTGATCCGGCGCACCTACGAGTCGCTGCACGGCGCTCGGCGCGCCATCGTGCACTTCTACAACTCGACCTCGACGCTGCAGCGTCGGGTCGTCTTCGGACTCGACGAAGCGGGGGTCAAGCAGATCGCCCTCGACGCGGCCGCGTTGTGCAAGAGCCTCGAGGGCACCTCGCCGTCGACGCTCTTCCTCTACGAGTACTCGCCCGAGAGCTTCACCGGCACCGAGCTCGACTACGCCCTCGAGGTCTGCAATGACGTCATCGAGGTGATCGACCCGACGCCCGATCGTCCGCTCATCGTGAACCTCCCGGCCACCGTGGAGATGTACACACCCAACCTCTACGCCGACGCCATCGAGTACTTCCTTCGCCACGTGCACCGCCGCGACGCGGTCATCTTGTCGCTGCATCCCCACAACGACCGCGGCACCGGCGTGGCCGCCGCCGAGCTCGGCGTGCTCGCTGGTGCCGACCGGGTCGAGGGGACGCTCTTCGGCAATGGCGAGCGCACGGGCAACGTCGACGTGGTGAACCTGGCGCTCAACCTCTTCTCCCAGGGCGTGGACCCCGAACTCGACGTGCGCGACATCGACAAGGCGCGTCACGTGGCGGAGTACGCCAACCGACTCCCCATCCATCCGCGTCACCCCTACGTGGGCGAACTGGTCTACACGGCGTTCTCCGGCTCGCACCAGGACGCGATCAAGAAGGGCATGACCGCCATCGGTGACACCTACGACGTGTGGGAGGTGCCCTACCTGCCCATCGATCCCAAGCACACGGGGCGCACCTACGAGGCGATCATCCGCGTCAACTCCCAGTCCGGCAAGGGCGGCGTCGCCTACCTGCTCAGCACCGAACACGGCCTGGACCTGCCTCGCGCGATGCAGGTCGAGTTCTCCCAGCAGGTGCAACGCCTCACCGAGCAGTCCGGCACCGAGATCTCGCCGGCCGAGATTTGGGAGGTGTTCACCACGACCTACCAGCCCGACAACCCCACCATCCAACTGATATCGAGCGAGGTGGCCGCCGACCAGCACCAGACGCGCATCTTCGCCCAGCTACTGGTCGACGGGCACCACGTCACCGTCAAGGGCGAGGGCAATGGTCCGATCGACGCACTCATGGCGGGGCTGCGCGGTGAACTCGGCGTGGACTTCAGCGTGCGTGACTACTCCGAGCACGCCCTGACCGCGGGCTCGGGCGCGTCCGCGGTCGCCTACGTCGAGGCCCAGGACGCCGCCGGCGCGACGTGGTGGGGCGTGGGCATGAGTTCGTCGATCCTCGACGCGTCGCTCGAGGCGGTGATCTCCGCGGCCAATCGCCGACGCTGAGTTCGCGCGCGCGTAGGCTTGGGGGGTGGCCCATCTCCTCGTCGTCCTCATCGCGTGGGCGGCGGTCGTGGCGGGGACGCTCGCGACGGTGGCGCAGTACCGGCGGGTGAGGAACCTGGGCGTCGAGGGGGTCTCGTCGGCCACGTGGCTACTCTTCACCCTGATCGGGGGGTTCTGGATCGCCTACGGTGCGTTGAGCGCGCACTCCTTCGTGGTGGTCATGGGCAGCCTGTTGTGCTGGCCCCTGCAGATCGCGATCGTGCTGCGCCTGAGACCCTGGCGCCATCGTCGCGGATCGCTCCAGGCGATCGGCATGTTCAGTGCCACCTGCGCGGTTCCGGGACTCGTCGGCGGCTGGTCCTACTGCGTCTACGGCTGCGGTCTGGCCATGACGCTCCTGCGCGGTCCCCAACTCGTGGAACTCGTGCGCGTCGGCGACTGGAGCGGGGTCTCGTCGGCGTCGTGGTTCTTCAGCGCGAGTTGCGCGGGGCTGTGGATCTACTACTAC
>JAJZFO010000345.1 GCA_021805305.1 Actinomycetes bacterium
GTACTCCATGCGCAGCACCATCGCCAAGCGCTACACCGTGGATAACAACGTGCGCGGTACCCACAACGTGCTGGCCGCGATCGTGGCCAGCGGCCGCGACATCGCGTTGGTGCACCTGGGCACCATGGGCGTCTACGGGTACGGCTGGAGCGGGTCGGCGCCGATCCCCGAGGGGTACCTGACCGTGAAGGTGCCGACCCCCGACGGCGAGATCGACCGCGAGATCCTGCACCCGGCGAACCCGGGCTCGGTCTATCACCTCACCAAGACCCTCGACCAGTTGCTCTTCGCCTTCTACGCCAAGAACGACCTGCTGCGCATCACCGACCTGCACCAGGGGATCGTCTGGGGGACCCAGACCCCCCAGACCGCCCTCGACGAGCGACTCATCAACCGCTTCGACTACGACGGGGACTACGGCACCGTCCTCAACCGGTTCTTGATGCAGGCCGCCATCGGTCACCCGCTCACGGTGCACGGCACCGGGGGCCAGACCCGGGCCTTTATCCACATCCGCGACACGGTGCGCTGCATCCAGATCGCCCTGGAGAACCCGCCCAAGAACGGGGACCCCGTCAAGGTGTTCAACCAGGTCACCGAGACCTACCGGGTGCGCGAACTCGCCGAGTTGATCTCGCGCCAGACCGGGGTCGACGTGGCGTTCTTGCCCAACCCGCGCAACGAGGCGGCCGAGAACGAGCTCAACGTCAGTCGCGAACAGTTCCTGGAGTTGGGCCTCAACCCGACCCTGCTGTCCGACGGTCTCCTGGAGGAGTCGCGCGACATCGCGGTCAAGTACCGCGACCGGGCCGACACCACCAAGATCATCGCGCGATCGGTGTGGCGCCAGGGCATGGCGACCTCGCCCGACCTCGTGATCAAGTAGCGGGCCCATCGCGCGCGCCACCGGCGCGCGCGTGTGAGAATCGGGCATGGAGAATATTTACGACTACGTCCGACACCCCCGCGCGGCGGAATTGCGCGCCAGCCACCCGGTCAAGACCGCCGACGTGCGTCGGGTGGACCACAAGAACCCCCTCGTGCGCTTCAACGCGCGCTTCGGGCTCAAGATCACCTTGGTGGTGGGTACGATGTGGGCGGCCTACGTCTTCTCGATACTGGCGCTCCTCGCCCTCCCCTCGGCCATCACGCAGGGTACCTACTACGTCATCGTGTGGCTCTCGAGTAGTTTCCTGCAACTCGTCCTGCTCCCCATCATCATCGTGGGCCAGAACATTCAGGCCGCCGCCGCGGACAAGCGGTCCGAGGACACCTATAAGGACGCGGAGGCGGTGCTGAAGGAGGCCGAGGAGATCCAGAACCACCTGATGGCTCAGGACCGCGCGATCTCCGACATCGTCGCGCGCCTCGAGAGGTTGATGGGCTCCGCACCCTCGGCCGAGCCCCAGTAGTTTGGGGGGGTGCACCACGCCGTCGAGTGGGCGGCCAACCTGCCGCTGAATCCCCATCAGGGCGTCGCCCTCCCTGCGGCGCGGTTCGTCCTCATCGTGGTGCCGATTCTCGCGCTCTGCTTCTACGTCTTCGTGGTGCGTGCGCGTCGCAAGTAGACGCCGGCCCCGGTCGGGTCAGCCGGCGACCTCGCGACTGAGCAATCGCAGGGTATTGCGGTCGGTGTGCAAGATGACGGTCGCCTTCTGCTGGTACTCGACCACCGTGGTCTGTTCGTAGGAGAAGTAGTCCTCGCCGATGACCAACGAGACGTCGAAGCGGGTGGTGTGGGCCAGGGTGTTGAGGTAGGTGGTGGACAGGATGCCGTAGGAGGCGGACCCCGCCGCCGACTCCAGTTTGAAGGAGGTGGCGTCGGGCGCGACCGTGGCGCCCGCGATCAAGGTGGTGGCGTGGGGCACGATGAAACAGCGCACGACTTGATGGTTCGTGCCATCCCACATCCAGTAACCGACCTCGGTGTGCAGGGGCGTGGTGTCGCCGTCGCGCCACGTGGCGGTGCGGTAGTCCAGTCCGTAGAGCGGGTGGGGCCCCACCGAGACGGGACCGAAGGGGGCGAACGTCGTGCGCTCGCGAAACTTGGTCTCTCCGAGCTTGCCCTGATCGGAGTGAAAGGAGACGTCCAGACCGTCCAGACCGGACTCCCACGTCCCAATCAATCCGGCGAGCGGTCCCCACGGTGATGTCGGCATGGTGCGTGTCTTCTTCTGGTCGAGCTCGGCCCGGTCAGTCTAGGGCGCGCCCGACCCCGCCCGCGGCGGTCCACTGAGGTGGTCGATGGTCAGGTAGACCCGGGCCAATTGGGTGACCGCGACGCCGGCCAGGGCGACGCCGACCCAGGGCTGGGACGCGCACAAGAACACGAAGCCCACGGTGATCAGGAGGTCGGCGACGAGACGCCGTTCGAAACCGCGCAGGCCGAGGCGTCGCGACATCCAGTAGGACGCCGCGAAGGTGTTGATCACCGGGAGCAGGGCGTCGAGGGTCCAACGCCCGCGCAGCCCCCGCACGACCGCGGCGAAGGAGAGGGCCCCGATCAGGGTCAGTCCGACGCCCGCGCCCAGGGCGGCGCTCGCGAAGCGCGCTGACGCCGGGTGCGCGTGTCCCGGCCAGTGCCCGATCAGCCCCACGACCAACGCGAAGCCGGCGTAGTAGGCCACGATGCCGATACGCGCGAGCCGTGAGAGGGCCGCCACCGTGTCGAGCTCCGCACGTCCGAGGCGGCCGTCGACGGATTCACTCGTCGCGCGCTCGCCGTAGGGACGCGTGGCGTGGGACCACTGGGTCCCGTTCCACACTCGCCACTGACGTTGGCCGGCGGGGTCGGGGTACCACCCCGGCGGGGCGGGACTGGTCGTGTCGCTCACTCGGATAGTCTCCCATAGCGATGGGAGGGTGATGTCCGAAGGGTCGGCGCGGTCAGGCGGGCGTGAGGACGGCGTCGACGTCGCGTCACTCGACGCCGTGGTCGCGGCCCTGCGCGCGAGCGCACTCCCGTGGGCGTCGACGAGCGCCGCGCAGCGCGCGGCGATCGTGACGCGCGCGCTGGCGGACACCCGCGCGGTGGCCCCGGCGTGGAACACGGCGGCGTGTCGCGCGAAGGGACTCGATCCGACGGGCAACGACGCGGGGGAGGAACTGCTCGCGGGCATCGGGATGCTGGTGCGGGCCCTGAGCGACTACCGCCGCGCCCTGCGCGACATCGCGCGCACCGGACGACCGCAGTTCCCGGGTCGGGTGCGCCGCCGCGACGGGCGCCTCGTCGTGCGCGTGCTGCCGAGTTCGTTGTTGGACCGTGTCATCTACACCGGGGACCGCGCCGAGGTCTGGATGGAGCCGGGCGTCGACCGGGCCGCGCTGCGCGCGACGCAGGCCGCGGCGTACCGGCGTCCGCGGGAGCACGTGGGGGTGACCCTGGTGCTGGGCGCCGGGAACGTGGCGGCGCTGGGACCCAAGGACGCCGTGCACAAGATGATCGTCGAGGGTCACGTCGTGGTGCTCAAGGCCAATGACGTCAACGCCTACCTGGTCGAGTACTGGCGTCGCGCCCTGGCCGCGTTCATCGAGGCCGGGGCGCTGCACATCGTGACCGGTGACGCCCGGGTGGGGGACTATCTGGTGCACCACCCGGGGGTGGACGACGTGCACCTCACGGGGGCGCCCGCCACCTACGACGCGGTGGTCTTTGGCCCGGGCGCCGCGGGCGCGCAGCGCCGCGCTCGCGGGGAGGTGCAGTTGACCAAGCCGGTCAGCGCGGAGCTGAGCAACGTGTCACCCGTGATCGTGGTCCCGGGACACTGGTCGCGCCGCCAGCTTGACTACCAGGCCCAGCACGTGGCGACCATGCTGGTCAACAACGCGGGGTTCAACTGTCTGACGCCGCGGGTGCTGGTCACGCACCGCGATTGGCCCCAGCGCGGCGAGTTCCTCGACGCCCTCGAGGCGGTGCTGTCGCGGGTGCCCACGCGGCGGGCCTACTACCCGGGGGCCTTCGAGCGTCGTGACGCTTTCGTGCGGGCCCACCCCGAGGCCCGTCGCGTCGGCGCGCACACGCACACGCACATGCCCTGGACGATGATCCGCGACGTGGACGCGTCGCGCCACGACGATATCTGCTTTACGACCGAGGCCTTTTGCGCGCTCCTCGCGGAGACGGCGCTCGAGGCGCCGACACCCGAGGACTACGTGGCCACCGCGGTCGAGTTCTGCAACGAGGTCTTGACGGGTACCTTGTCGATGACGCTGTTGGTGGATCCGCGCACGCGTCGGCGTCGCACCATGCGCGTCGCCCTCGAGCGCGCCGTCGCCGACCTGCGTTACGGCTGTATCGGCGTCAACGTCTGGCACGCCCTGGGCATTCTGATCGGATCGGTACCGTGGGGGGCCTACCCGGGTCACGAACCCCGCGACATCCAGTCCGGCGTCGGGACCGTGGGCAACGCCCTGATGTTC
>JAJZFO010000346.1 GCA_021805305.1 Actinomycetes bacterium
GCTCTCGACGTACCAATTCGCCCCCCAGTTGTCCTTCTTCTTCAACGCCCACATCGACTTCTTCGAGGAAATCGCCAAGTACCGCAGTGCCCGTCGTCTCTGGGCCACTTGGATGCGTGACGTGTACGGAGCGCTAGAGGAGAGGTCGTGGCAGTTGCGCTTCCACGCCCAGACCGCCGGAGTGTCGCTCACCGCGCAGCAGCCCGACAACAATCACGCGCGCACCGCGATTGAGGCGCTCGCCGCGGTGCTCGGTGGTGCGCAGTCCCTCCACACGAATTCCTTCGACGAGGCGTGGACCCTGCCGTCCGCGGACGCCGCCCGGGTGGCGCTACGGACCCAGCAGGTCATCGCCTACGAGACGAACGTCACGCACGTGGCCGACCCCCTCGGGGGTAGTTGGTACGTCGAGAGCCTCACGGATCGACTCTTCGACGAGGCGAGTGGCCTCCTGGAAGAGATCCGCGAGATGGGGCAGGGTTCGATGCTCGAGGGGTGTCTGCACGCCATCGAGAACGGTTGGTTCGAGGGTCACATCGCCGACGCCGCCTACGCCTTCGAGAGCGCCGTGCAGCGCGGTGAGCAGATCATCGTCGGCGTCAATAGCTTCCTCGACACGGACTCGGCGCCCACCCCCGTCAACCAGACCGACGCGGCCAGTGAGTGGTCCCAACGTGATCGGCTGTCGCGGGTGCGTCGCGAGCGAAGCGCGGCCGAGGTTCGCGAACGTCTCGAGGACGTGAGGCGGATGGCCCGTGATCCCAACACCAATCTGGTACCCGCCTTGATGGCCGCCGCGCGCTCGCACGCCACCGTGGGCGAAATGATGTCGAAGATGGCCGAGGTCTTCGGTCGCTACCGGGCCCCCACGCGATGACCCTGCGGGTGCTGATCGCGAAGGTTGGGCTGGACGGTCACGATCGTGGCGTCAACGTCATCACGCGACTCCTGCGCGACGCGGGTATGGAGGTGATCTACACGGGACTCTTTCAATCGCCGGCGTCGGTGGCGCGCAGCGCGGTCGATGAGGACGTCGACGTGGTGGGCCTCTCCATCCTCTCGGGGGCGCACCTGACGCTCGTGCCGCTGGTCGTCGCCGCGTTGCGGGCCGAGGGCTGTGACGCGCCCGTGGTCGTCGGCGGCATCGTGCCCGACAGTGACGTCGCCGCGCTGCGCGCCGCCGGGGTGGCCGCCGTCTTCGGACCGGGTACGGCGCTCACGCACATCATCGAGACCCTCGAGGAACTGCACGTCGCGTCGACGCACTGAGGCGACGAGGCGCCCGGTGGCATCGCGCTAGAGAGAATCCAGGCCGAGGCGCGTCAGGGCGTAGCCCGTTTCGAGGGCGAGGTCTTCGAGCACCTCCAAGACGCGGGGGTCGAAGGCGCCCTGCTCGCGCGCGTAGACCTGCCAGGTACCCTCAATCTCGCCGTTCATCACCACGGGAATCGCGCACGCCGAATGGAACCCGTGCGTGACGACGCGATCGCGCCAGGGTTGGATCGAGGGATCGAGGTAGGCGTCGGCCACGGTGACGGTGTGACCCAGGCGAATTGCTCGACCGGTGGGCCCCTGACCGCCCTCGTGCGCTCCCCACGACACGGCGATGCCGTCGAGGTAGGAGTCGTGTCCGACACTCTTGGCCACCACCAGCACCGAGTGGGCCTCATCCCTCACCTTGCGGCCGAACCAGGCGAAAGCGTAGCCGCCCTCGTCGACCGCCACCTGACAGACCTGGCGCAACATCTCGCGAGGCTCCTTCTCACGCATCAACGCTCGGCTGCCCGCGGTGATCGTACGTAGGGCCCGCCCCCTCGCCACTTCGAGGTCGCAGTTTCGCAGGGTCACCAACACCCCGGTCACCCGACCGTCACCGTCGTGGAGGGCGTGGGCCCGCACGCTCATCCACGAGAAGAATCCGTGGGCGTGTCGAAGGCGAATCTCCAGTTCCTCCAGGGTCTCGCCGAAGTGCAAGAGCTGGCGCCACGCCAGGACGCGTGGTCGGTCGTCGTCGAAGATGAAGTCGACGATGGGACGTCCGGTGAATTCACCCGCCTGCCACCCCAACTGGGGCGTCACCGACGCCGACACCCACGTCACCACCCCGGCGAGGTCGACCGTATACACGACGTCGGAGGTGTTCTCCGCGAGCAATTGGTAATACCGCGTCGCCTCTCGCGCGGCGTCGCGCAGCGACACGACGTCGTCGATGTCGTGCAGCGTGACGATATACACGTAGCCATCGTCGTCGTGGCCGCGAAACCGACGAACCTGCTGGAGCATCCATTTGTCGACGGCCCCGGCGGTGACGTACCGCACCTCGATGGGGGTCGGGGCGTGGAGGGCACCGACGTCATCTATCTGGCGCTGGACGTCGACGCGATCACCGTCGGCGACGTGTTCCGTCACGCGCGTCCCCCGTACGTCCTCGCCACGCCACCCCAGGGACGCCAACGCGGACGGACTCGTCCAGCGAATGACGCCGTCGACGTCGCACTCGAGGACGACGTCGGTCGAGTTCTCGGCCAGCAGCCGGTAGCGTCGTTCCGACGCCAGGAGGGCCTGGCGCGCGGCGACGTCACCCTGGGCATCGCGCCACGAGGAGAGTCGTACCGCCTCACCCGTCGCGCCGTCCGCCACCTCACGCGCCGCAATGTTCACCCAGCGGTACGTGTCGTCGGCGTGGCGCAAACGCACCGTCAAGGTGTCGGCCCCGGGCGAATCCGGTGACGGAGGAAACCCGACCATCGACGCGTGATCGTCGGGGTGTGCGAGATCGACCACCCGACGACCCACCAATTCCGGGCCGCGGTGACCCGTCAAGGACTCGACGTTGGGTGAGACCCACTCGAGGGCGCCCTCGCGTTCAATGGCGAGCACGTCTCGCGCGAAGTTGGCGAAAAATTTGTAGTGATCATCCACCTCGCGGGTCGCCTCTTCGGGGTGCGCGGCCGGTTCGACGAGGTGCAGACCGACGACCACCCCCGTCACGTCACCGCGTTCGTCGAGCACGTGACGTCGGACCGCCGAAAAGGCGTGCGGGTGCCCGTCACGGTCGCGCAGGTGCGTTCGAAAGCGCGCAACGCCGTCACCGTGGGCGCCCGCGCCACTCCCCCCACTCGTGAATATCGCCCCATCGCTGAGAACGCCGTCGATCGGGGTGCCCACCACCTGCTCGGGGCGATACCCCAGGATCTGGGAAAGGTCGAAGAATGACTCGATTAACCCGTCGGTAGCGATGAAGACCACGACGTCCGCCGATCTCTCCAGCAGGCGGCGATAGTGATCGGCGCCGCCGGTCCCCGGGGCGCCGCGTACGATGCACACCACCACCTCACCGAGGCTCACCCCGCGTAGGGTGGCCAGGAACTCGTGGCCGGCGGCGGCGTCGAACAGGGTGAGTTCGGCGAGCTGCGCGGACGCCCCCGCCCCCACCACGACACTCAGCCACGTGATCAGGGGTACAGCGAACTCCGCCCGTTGCGACTCGCGTAGGCTCCGAGCCGTCCACGTCTCGCGGGACAGTCCGAGGAGGCCACCGCCGCGTTCGTTGGTGTCGACGATCACGAAATCACTGATGCCGTGCGCTGAATCGCGCACCGCACGCGCGACGAAGAACGCATCACCGCACGCCTGGAGGCTCCGCACCACGGCACTCAGGACCTCATCGTCACGGTGTACCGACATCTCACCCCTTCGTCGTCGATCGATACGCGTCGTCACTCCCTCGGCCGAGGCTACAACGACTTCGCGAGCGTGGCGTCAAAATCCCGGTGAATTGAGTCGCCGCCGGTCCCGTGACGCCAGCGAAGTGCCTCCGTTCGGCGCTCTCGCGCGAACGTCGACCCCCGGCCACCGCGCGCCGCCGGGGAACTACTGTGACTCACGAGCGCCTCGCCCGAGGCGAACAAGGGAGTTGTCCATGATTCGTCACGTCGTATCGTTGCAGTTAGCCGCCACCGAGCCCGCCGAGCGGCGCGAGCGCGCGAACGAACTTCGCGATCGATTGCGAGGGCTGCGCGACGTGTCACCCGGGTTGGTAACCCTCGACGTCTACTTCGATCTCGGCGACGCCCCCGCGCACTGGCCGGTCATTTTGGTCGCCGACTTTGTCGACGCCGCGGCCCTCAACGACTATCAGTCCCATCCGCGACACCGCGACGTGGTCACCTGGATGAACGCGGGCGTCGTGAGCGACCGGGTGGTCGTGGACTTCGCATTGACCTAGACGGGCGGTGACCGACGCGACGAGGGGACGCGTCGTGATCCGTTAGTCCTCTTTCTTCAGCGCGCCGCGTACCCGTTCGCCGACGTTCTTGAGGTGCACTTTGACCTCTTCCACCTGATCCTTGACCGGCATCTCCTCGTTGCCCAACGCCTTGCCGGTCGTCTTTACGACCTT
>JAJZFO010000019.1 GCA_021805305.1 Actinomycetes bacterium
TCGACGAGGAGCCGAGGCACCCCCTCACTCTAGGGGACTAGGGTGGTTTGGGAGCGGGACTCGAAGGAGCGTTGATGATCGACGAGGAACTAGTCCAGTTGCTGACGCCGGAGGGTGAGCGCGTCACCCATCCCGAATACGCCAGCACCCTGAACGGTGAGCAGATTCTCTCGATGTATCGCGACATGGTGATCGTGCGACGTCTCTGCAACGAGTCGACATCGCTGCAACGTCAGGGGCAACTCGCCCTGTGGGCACCGATGCAGGGTCAGGAGGGGGCGCAGATCGGCGCGGGACGCGCGCTGCAGCCCATGGACTTCACCTTCCCGACGTATCGTGAGCACGGGATCGCGTGGTGCCGCGGCGTGCCCCCGGAGAACGTGCTGCGCTTGTTCCGCGCCGTCAGCACCGGAGGGTGGGACCCCCAGAAGTACCGCCACCACGTGCCCACGATCGTGCTGGGCAATCAGGTGCTCAACGCCGTGGGTTACGCCATGGGCGTCCAGCGCGACGGCGCGAACGAGGCGGTTCTGACGTTCTTCGGTGATGGCGCCTCGAGCCAGGGTGACGTCCTCGAGGCCTTCGTCTGGGCCTCCTCCTTCAACACGCCCGTGGTCTTCTTCTGTCAGAACAACCAATTCGGCATCTCCACGCCCTCCTCGACCCAGTCCAAGGTGCCGCTCTTTCGGCGCGCGCGGGGCTTCGGCTTCCCCGGCGTGCGCGTCGACGGCAACGACCTCCTCGCGTGTTACGAGGTCACCAAGGCGGCGCTCGAGAACGCGCGCGCGGGCGGTGGGCCGACGATGATCGAGGCCTACACCTATCGGATGGGCGCACACACCACCTCCGACGACCCCACCCGCTACCGGGTGGACGCCGAGGTCGAGGTCTGGAAGCACCGTGACCCCATCGAGCGCATCAAGGCGCTACTGGTGCGTGAGTACCAGACCCGTCCGGCGGCCTTCGAGGCGATCGCGCAGGAGGCGGAGGCCTTCGCCCTGAAGTTGCGTGACGACGTGTTGGCCATGGGACGGCCGGACCCGCTGTCCATGTTCGAGAACGCCTACTCAGAGACCCACCCGCTCATCGAGGAGGGGCGCCGCGAGATGACCGAGTTGATGGCCGCGGGGGGTGCGCACTGATGATCACTACCATGACCATGGCCAAGGCCCTCAACGAGGGACTGCGCCGCGCGATGGAGTTGGACCCCAAGGTCCTCCTGATGGGTGAGGATATCGGCAAGCTCGGAGGAGTCTTTCGCATCACCGACGGCTTGCAGAAGGACTTCGGCCAGGACCGGGTCATCGACACGCCCCTGGCCGAGTCGGCCATCGTGGGAACCGCGGTCGGCCTGGCCATCCGCGGCTACCGAGCGGTGTGCGAGATGCAGTTCGACGGGTTCGTCTTCCCCGCGTTCGACCAGATCGTCAGTCAGGTGGCCAAGTTGCACAAGCGCTCCGACGGCGTCTACACCATGGGTCTCGTGATCCGCCTGCCGTTCCAGGGAGGTATCGGAGCGATCGAACACCACTCGGAGAGCCCCGAGGCGTACTTCGCCCATACCCCGGGTCTGCGCGTGGTGTCGTGCTCGACGCCCAACGACGCCTACTGGATGATCCAACAGGCGATCCGCAGCGACGACCCCATCATCTTCTGCGAACCCAAGAGTCGGTACTGGGAGAAGGGGGAGGTGGACCTCGATAATCCGCCACGTGGGCTCTACGACGCGGTGGTGTGCCGTGAGGGGACCGACGTGACCGTGGTGGGTTACGGCTCGAGCGTCAAGACGATGCTGCGCGCCGCCGAGACCGCCGCCGCCGAGGGGACCTCGCTGGAGGTGATCGACCTGCGCGGCGTCGCGCCCATCGACTTCGCGACGCTCACTGCCTCACTGAACAAGACCGGTCGCCTCATCGCCGTGCAGGAGGCCCCGCGCACCGCGTCGATCGGCTCGGAGATCGTCGCCGAACTCACCGAGCGCTGCTTCTATTCGATGCGTGCTCCGGGCGTGCGCGTCGCCGGCTACCACGTGCCCTACCCGCCCGCGCGCATCGAGGAGGAGTACCGGCCGTCGGTGGAGCGTATCCTCGACGCGGTGGACCGAGTGATGGACTTCGAGGGCTAGGCGTGGAAGTCTTCCTCTTGCCCGACGTCGGCGAGGGCCTGATCGAGGCCGAGATCGTCGCGTGGAAGGTCGCCGTGGGCGACCGGGTGACGCTCAATCAACCCCTGGTGGACGTCGAGACGGCCAAGGCCGTCGTCGAGCTCCCCAGTCCCTTCGCCGGGGTCGTCGCCACCCTGCACGCCGCCGTCGGCGACACGGTGGAGGTGAACGCACCACTGGTGTCCTTCGACGTGGACCGCGAGACCGCGCCGCACGCGAGCGAGAAGCAGGTGGTCCACGACGTGCCCGACGAAGAGCGACGCGAACCGGTGCTGATCGGCTACGGCGTGGCCCACGAGGAGTCCGTGGCGCCGCGACGCCGACGTCGTGGCGCGCCGACATCCACGCCGCCCGCGGCGAGTCCTGCACCCACGCCGCTCGCGCGGACCACGCCACCCGTTCGACTGCTGGCCAAGCACCTGGGAGTCGAGCTCACGACGGTGCGCGGCACCGGTCGCGACGGGATCATCACGCGCGAGGACGTCGAACGTGCCGGCAATTCGGGTCCCGCGTCGTCGCGGGCCCCCGCGCCGCTGGCGGCGCGCAGTCGCTTCGTCGGCCGCGAGATCGCCTCGTGGAGCGAGGGTGCCCGTGAGGAGCGCATCGCGGTCAAGGGAGTGCTCAAGTCGATGGCCGAGGCGATGCTCGAGAGTACGACGCACCAGCCCCAGGCCTCGGTGTGGACCCGGGTGGACGCGACCAAGACGGTGGAGCTGCTCCGCGGACTGAAAGACCACCCGCGGTTCTCCGAAGTCCGGCTGTCGGCGTTGACGGTGGTGGCCCTGGCGGTGTGTGACGCGGCGCGCCACTACCCCGGGATCAACTCCAGTTTCGACGAGTCACGCAACGAGGTGGTCGTGCGCCGCTACGTCAACCTCGGGATCGCCGCCGACACCCCCCGAGGTCTCGTGGTCCCGAACGTGAAGGACGCCGATCGACTCGACCTCGCGGGAATGGCGCGTGAGCTCACCACGCTCGTGGAGAAGGCGCGCGACGCCACGACGACTCCCGCCGAGATGGCCGCGACGACGATCACGATCACCAACGTCGGACCCTTCGGCGTCGACGGCGCGATGGCGATCCTGCCCCCGGGGACCGGGGCGATCATCTGCGTCGGCCAGGTGGTCAAGGCCCCGTGGGTGCAGGGTGACGCGGTGGTGGTTCGTGACGTGGTGGAGATCTCGATGACGTTCGACCACCGTCAGATCGACGGCGCGCTCGCCTCGCGGGTGCTGCGCCACATCGGTGCGTTCCTCGAGGATCCCGCGACCGCGCTACTAGCGCGCTAGGTCCGCCCGCCTCGATCTCGTCGCGCCAGCGCCTCCAGGGCACGGTCGGCGTGTGCGTCCATGGAGATCTCACTGGTGACGACCTCGAGGATCGTGGTGTCGACGTCGATCACGAAGGTCGTGCGTCGGACGCGAAGGACGTCGACGCCACGTTTCACGCCGTAGAGTCGAGCGACCGCGCCCCCGGGGTCACTGAGCAGGGGGAAGTCGACGGAGTTCTTCCGGGCGAATCGGGCCTGGCGTCCGGCGTCGTCCATCGAGATGCCGACGCGCTGGGCGCCGTAGGCGGCGAACTCGGCCGCGAGGTCGCGGAAGTGGCACGTTTCCTTGGTGCACCCGCGCGACATCGCGGCCGGATAGAAGAAGAGCACCACGGGACCCGCGCGGAGTGCTTCGCTGAGGGTGAAGGGCGTGGCGTCGTGGTCGTTCAGCGTGAAATCGGGGGCGAGGTCACCAGGTCGCACCTCCCCAAACTAGGGGTCCGACTCATCCGTCGAGACGAAAGCCGACGCCGCGTATCGTCACGAGATGACGCGGCTGCGTGGGATCCACCTCGATCTTCTGGCGCAGCCGCTTGACGTGGGTGTCGAGGGTCCGGGTGTCAGAGAGTTGCATGCCCCACCACAGGGTGTCGAGACATACCTCGCGGGTCACGACCTGTCCGAGGTGCGTGGCGAAGAGGGCCAGGAGATCGAACTCCTTGCGACTCAGGTCGATCTCGACGCCGTGGCGCGTCACCGATCGCCGGACGAAATCCACCCGCAGGTCACCGAAGGCGATGAACTCCTCCTCGCTCGTCGACGCCGGTCGGCGAAGTATCGCGCGCATCCTTGCGACGAGTTCGCGCAGTCGGTAGGGCTTGGTCACGTAGTCCGCGGCCCCGATCTCGAGCCCCAGCACGACGTCGACCTCGCTGGTGCGCGCGGTCACCATGATG
>JAJZFO010000168.1 GCA_021805305.1 Actinomycetes bacterium
ACGCACCTCAGCGGTCCGCGCCAGACCACGAGCGACCGCTTCGGCCACCCGTCGGGTGTTGCCGAACATCGATTCGTAGATGACGATTGCTCGCATGATCAACTCCTCTCCTCTCGACTTCGGAGCTCGACCTCGTCGTGAGCGCAACCCCTCGCTCGTCACACCAGGACTCACTGCACGTTCGTCACCTGCGGCGTCGTGCGCTCGGGCTCGGGTGGGGTCGCTGGCGCGGGTGGCGCCACGACGGTGCTACCCGGATCCGTCCCTCCCGCGTCAAAGGTGAAGGGCGGGTATTCGTCTCGTAGCAGCAACGCGTAGGTGAGCACACGAAGACACCAGCGATTCATCCCCATGACGAAGTCGAACAGCGCTCGTGGGTAGCGCCCGGTGATGATCAGGATGAGCGCCGCCGCGAACACCAACAGACCGATCACGCCACCGCGCGAGGCGATCGTCCAATCATTCGCGTGGCCTCGGGTCAGGCCGATCCCACCGCCCGCGAAGATACCGACGATCAGGTACTGGGGTATCGCCAGGAGCCACCACTTCACCAGGACCAGCGGACGCGAGAGCCTCTGGGGGTAGTCGACGGCGAACGAGGCGGGATAGGAGTCATCGGGCTCGAGCGAGAACGGGGGGTACTGGTCCGTGGCCAGGGCGCTGAAGGAGTAGAAGGCGACCCGCCAGGACCAGCGCATCACGCCGACGGTGAAGTTGAAGATCGAGTGCGGATAGCGACCCGTGAACAGTATTGCGAAACCCGAGAACACGGTCAGCGGCATCACGGCCAGCCACAGGAAGAACAGGATGATGAGGTGCGGCACGATGAGCAAGGGTTTGACGATCCAGCGCCAGCGGCTGAGGGACGCGTCGAGCCGTCCGTCGGTGCGCGCGGGGTACGCCGGCCGCGACGACACCGCGACCTCGGTCGTCGGGGGTTCGTGTGCGTCCTCACCTGACGGAGCCGTTGCGACCCGACGGCGGTCCCGGTCGAGGCCCCTGACGGCCATCGCCAGCATCGCCGCGCCCGCCAACAACAAGAGCACCCCCACGACACCCAGGCCGATGCCCAGTGGGGCGACGAGGCCGGTGTTCGTGCCCACCGAGACCCGCGCCACCACACCCGGGGCCGCGTCGGCCTTCATCACCACCAACGTCCACTTCCCCGACGTCGGTCGCCACGTGACCTGCTGGACGCCACTCCCCGAGGCCGAGGTGACCCAGAACGCCTCGGTGACGGGAGACGCGGGAACGCGCTGTCCGCTCACCGACTGATAGACCGCGCGAAACGGCAGGACCTTGACGTCGGTGACCCGGTCGTATGCGACCCCCGACAGGTACCGCTGGACCGACGTGGTCGCGCCGATCCCCACGAACGTGTCGCCCGAGGCGACGTCGGCGCGAACGCGCACCGTTCCCAGGGGGTTGATCGAGAGCCAGTCGCTCGGTCCGGGGTTCATCGCGAAGTCCACCGTCGAGGTCAGGGCCGAACCGCCTGACTCGAAGGTCTCAGTCGACGTGGTGAAATATCCCGTCGCGTCACGCTGGGTCGCGTTCGCCCACAGCAATCCGGCGCCAGCGCCGGCGCCACCAAGTCCGGCCACGAGGGTGAGCACCCCCGTCGTCACGAGAAGAAATCGGCCCACGCGCATCTCTCGCCTCCTCAGAACCACACCGCGGAGATTCAACAGCACATCTATGCGAATTCTCCCCCGGACCGGCGCCGCCCACCAGAGGACAATGGCCTAACGCGTCGAGCCCCGCGGTCGCGACGTCACACCCGCCGCCGCCAAGGTGGACGCGAGAGAGTGGTCCTCAGGATGTTGGCGGGTCGTCGGGGACCGCGCGACCGAGGACACCGGGCGCACTCATGGCGCTGACGCGACGCGCCCATCGCCACAGGGCGAGGTCGTAGGAGCCCTTCACCACCCCCGCCACCAGAAGGGGGACGCCGAGGCCGATCGTCTGCAGCGCGCCGGCCACCAGAGGGGCGACGGGTCGCACCGAATAGCGCGCGGCGTTGGTGACGGCCGCCGCCGGGGTGCGCTCGGCGGGTGTGGTGATCGTCATGATCAGCGCCTGGCGGGTGGGCGTGTCCATCTGCGACATCGTCGTACGCACCAGCAAGAGGGCCGCGGCCACCGCGAAGTTCGGTGCGAACACCATCGACGCCATGACGAGATTGCTCGGCAGGTGCGTCCAGACCATGGTCGGCACCAGTCCGAAGCGCCGAGCGAGGACCGGGGCGACGAGCACCGACCCGGACTGCATCATCGAGACGAGGAAGAAGAGCCACCCGAGCGAGGCCAGGGAGACTCCATAACGTTCGACCATGTAGTAGGAGAGGAAGCCGGTGGTGACCAGTCCACCGCCCGCCGCGTCGAGCGCGAAGAGCGCCGCGAGGTGCCGCACCACCGCGCGCGACGGACCCAGGGTGGCGCGCGTCGTCGCTCCACCGTCGCGCCCCCGCGCGACGGGCGACTCGACCGACGACGTGAGCCCCCACGCGCACACCACGCCGACGAGTCCCACGGGAACCAGCACAAGGAAAAGCCCCGCGTGCGCCGACCCACCGTGGGCGGAGATCCCAGCACACGCCGCGCCCAGGGATCCCAGGGCGCCGAAGGCCGCGCCGGCGGCGTTGTAACGACCGTACACGCGCCCCGTCCCGGCGTCCTCCGTGGCCATCATCACCTGCTCCAAGGTGCTGGCCGCCCCGTTGTCGACGACGTCCGTCGACAAGGTCCCGGTGAGCGCGACGGCGAAGAGGACCCAGAGCGGCGGATCGAGGGCAACGACGGCGCCGGCCCCCGCGACGCCGAGGAAGAGGAGAGCGTAGGAGCGCCGACGCCCGAACCGGTCGGCGTACGCCCCCACCATCAGCGACGCCAGCGCACTACCGGCGATCAGGGCGGCCAGGAGGATACCCGCCGTCACCGCCCCCACCCCGCGTTGCGCCAGGGTCGCCCCGAGGACCACTGACGTGAATCCGTACCCCAGTCCCCGTACCGCTTGACCGCTCACCAGCAGTCGTGTGTCGCGGCTGAGGGCTCGGGCCATCACCCCAGTCTGACCGACGCCACCGATCCCCGAGCGCCGCGCCCTCGCTCACGGCGCCCGACGTGCGCGTCATCAGATACTTATACAATAATAAGGATCATGTCGACTCCCAAGACCTTGACCGGCGAGCTCGCTACCGGCGCACTGAGTCGTCGACGCCGGATCGGCATCCTGCTCATCTGCTCGATGAGCCTCCTGATCGTCGGACTCGACGTCACCATCGTCAACGTCGCCCTTCCCCAGATCGGCCGGAGCTTCCACGCACCGCTCTCGGGCTTGCAGTGGACCGTGGACGCCTACACCCTGGTGCTGGCGAGCCTGCTGATGTTGTCGGGGTCCACCGCCGATCGCCTCGGTCGCCGTCGGACCTTCGTCCTCGGTCTGATCACCTTCTCGCTGGGCTCGCTCTTGTGCAGCATGGCGCCGAATCTGACCACGCTGATCATCTTTCGCATGATGCAAGCGGTGGGCGGCTCGATGCTCAATCCCGTGGCGATGTCCATCATCACCAACACCTTCACCGATCCGCGCGAACGGGCCCAGGCGATCGGGGTGTGGGGGGCGGTGGTGGGGATGTCGATGGCGCTCGGACCGGTCGTCGGCGGATTCCTCGTCTCGTCGATCGGCTGGCAATCGGTCTTTTGGACCAACGTCCCCATCGGACTGGCCGCGATAGCCCTGTCGCTACGCTTCATCCCCGAATCCAAGGCGCACGTCGCGCGCAAGGTCGACGTCCCCGGTCAGTCCCTGATCATCGTCTTGCTCGCGTCGCTGACCTTCGCCATCATCGAGGCGCCGCGGCGTGGGTGGACCTCGTCATGGATCGTCGCCTCCCTCGGCCTCGCCCTGTCGTCGCTGCTGGCCCTGCTCTACTGGGAGAACCGAGTGCGCGTGCCGTTGATCGACCTGCGGTTCTTCCGTTCGGTCCCCTTCGCGTCGGCGACGATCATCGCGATCGCCTCCTTCGGCGCGCTCGGGGGCTTCCTCTTCCTCAACACCCTCTACCTCCAGGACGTCAAGGGCTTGAGTGCCCTGCACGCCGGCATCGACACACTGCCCATGGCGGCGATGATCATGATCTGTCCTCCGATCTCGGGGCGCATCGTGGGTCGACGCGGCAGCCGTTTCCCCCTGTTGCTCGCGGGTACGGCCATGGCCACGTCGTCGCTCCTCCTGGTGGGCCTCAACCCCTCCACGCCCTTCTCGCGACTGTTCTTGGCGTACGTCGTCTTCGGTCTCGGATTCGGCTTCGTCAACGCGCCCATCACCAACGCCGCCGTCGCGGGTATGCCGCGCGCGCAGGCGGGGGTCGCCGCGGCGATCGCC
>JAJZFO010000034.1 GCA_021805305.1 Actinomycetes bacterium
TAGCGGCTACGGAAATCGTCGATGCCCCAGGCGATTAGGCGCACCCGATCGGTCGGCGTGGCCAGGGGCACGATGGCGTGCACCAAAGGGGCCGCCATCACCACACGATTGGCCGCGGTGGTCGCGCGCACCTGGCGCTGCAGGGCGCGGTCGACGTCGGGCGCGTACGCGCTCAGCCAGTGGTGCAGCGTGGGACCCAGGTCGAAGCTGCTCTGGGTCAGTGGTTCGAAGAGCGACGTGGCACCGTCGTGCTCGGGCAGCGCCACGGCCACCATGGCCCGGTAACACTCCGCGGCGATGCGCTCGTTCCAGTCGTGATAGGGCCACGCGCTCCACTCGTGGTTGAACAGACCCGTCCAGGGGTCCTCGCGCGGGGGTTGGTAGAAGTGGTAGTGGAACCCCGCGACGCCCGACATCTAATGACGCCGTTGCAGGACGACCAGCGCGAGGGGGGGCAGTGACATGCGAACCACGGTACCGCCCTGGTCCTGGTCCAGCGCCACCACCTGGACGTTGGTCGCGTAGCCACTCCCGCCGTACTCCTCGTCGTCGGAGTTCACCAACACCCGCCACGAACTCGACGCCGATACCGCGACCTGGTAGTCGTCGCGGGGCACCGGGGTGAAGTTGGCCACCACCACCAGTTCCTCGTCGCCCTCGCCGCGCCGCCAGATCAGCACACTGCGCTCCGCGTCGTCGCAGCTGAGCCAGGTGAAGTCCTGTCCCCCCGCGTCGTCGCGGTGCAGGGCGGACTGCGAGAGGTAGAGCCCGTTGCAGCGCTGCGTCCAGCGCCAGACGCCCTCGTGGGCGCGGTACCCGAGCAGGTGCCAGTCGAGGGACCGCTCGTGGCTCCATTCGCTGCGTTGGGCCAACTCGGCGCCCATGAAGACCAACTTCTTGCCCGGCAGCGTGTACTGGTAGCCGAGCAGCAGGCGCAGATTGGCGAAGGATTGCCAGTCGTCACCGGCCATCTTGGACAACAGGCTGCCCTTGCCGTGGACCACCTCGTCGTGCGAGAGCGGCAACATGAAGCGCTCGTGTCCCGCGTAGATCGCGCGAAAGGTGAGTTCGCCCTGGTGGAAACGGCGAAAGATGGCGTCGCGGGCGAGGTAGTCCAGGGTGTCGTGCATCCAGCCCAGGTCCCATTTGAAGGTGAAGCCCAGTCCCCCGTCCCCGCTGGCGTGGGTGACCTGGGGCCAGGAGGTGGATTCCTCGGCGACCATGACCGCCCCGGGGAACGATGACGTGACCTCGTCGTTGCACTGACGCAGGAACGAGATCGCGTCGAGGTCGTCGCGGCCGCCGAGGCGATTGGGCACCCACTGGCCGGGACCGCGGCTGTAGTCGAGGTAGAGCATGGAAGCCACCGCGTCCAGACGCAGACCGTCCACGTGGTACTCCTCGAGCCAGAAGCACGCCGAGGAGATCAAGAAGCTGCGCACCTCGTTGCGGCTGTAGTTGAACGTCCAGCTCAACCAGTCCGGGTGCACGCGTTGGCGCACGTCGGCGTGCTCGTAGAGATGCGTGCCGTCAAAGAGCCCGAGCGCGTGCGCGTCGGAGGGGAAGTGCGAGGGCACCCAGTCGAGCAGGACACCGATGCCCTGCGCGTGCAACTCGTCGATCAGGAACTTGAAGTCGTCGGGGTCGCCGTAGCGCGAGGTCGGTGCGAAATACCCGGTCGTCTGATAGCCCCACGACCCGTAGAAGGGGTGTTCCATCACCGGCAGGAACTGCACGTGGGTGAAGCCGAGCTCGCGGCAGTAGGCGGGCAATTGTGCGGCCATCTCTCGGTAGGTGAGGCTGCGCGCGCCCTCCTCGGGGACGCGGCGCCACGAACCCAGATGCACCTCGTACACCGACACGGGCGCGTTGCGCGCGACGTAATGGCCACGCTCGCCCATCCAGCGCTCGTCGCGCCACTGGTACTTCGACTCCCACACCCTCGTCGCCGTCCTCGAGGGCACCTCGAAGAGTCGCCCGACCGGATCGGCCTTGTCGAACTCGGCGCCCCCCAACCGTGATCGGATGCGGTACTTGTAGGTCTGCCCGAGGGTCGCGCCGGGGACGAAGCCTTCCCAGACGCCAGAATTCTCCCGCGCGAAGAGGACGTGGGAGGTGGCGTCCCATCCGTTGAAGTCGCCCACCACCGCCACGCGCTCGGCGTTGGGCGCCCACACCGCGAAGTAGCAGCCCGCCACTCCCTCCGCGATCATCGGGTGACATCCGAGGTGGTGGTGCAGGCGAAAGTGGCGGCCCTCGTTGAACAGGTGCAGGTCCTCTGAGGAGAACAGGGTGACTTGGGAGACTTGGGGAACGCCGTGGCCCCCCGACGCGAATCCGCGTCGTTGCCGCAGGGGCGCGAGGGTGTCGCTCAGCACCATCGTGGTGGCCAACTCTTCGAGACTCGAGGGGATCTGCTGGCTCCAGTTCGACCGTTCGTCGTGAGTGCCCGGCAGGTTCACGCCCTTGTCCATCGCCAAGAGATCCTCGATCTGGGCCATCACGAGACCGGCCTCGGAATCGCCCAACGCGGCGTGCACCGCGTCCAAGACGACCCTCGGCGCGACGCCCTCACTTAGACCCAGGGCCCTCACCAGTCGCTCGCGGTCGTGACGGCGCTGGGCGCGCGCGGGTTGCGCGGCGTCGACACTCAGGTGCCCGACCGCGACGCGCTCATCCAGGTCGGCCTCGGTCCACCACCCGAGGAAGGTGGCGGTGTCGTGGGTCCCAAAGGACGCCACGGCGCCGCTGGGCACCGGGTCCAGGGAGTTCTCCCCGATGGCGAACTGCGCCACGTAGGTGCGCCGCAGGCCCTCGTGGGCCATCGCTTCGCGAAGATCGCCGTCGACGGTACCCAGGTCTTCGCCCACCACGTCACACCCGTGTCGTTGCGCTTCGATGGCGACGATGGCCAGCAATTCGTGAAAGGGCATCTTGACGTAGAGTCCGTCGCGGGCGCTGGCGCCGTCGGGCACCCAGAACAGGCGTTGGAGCCCCATGACGTGATCGATGCGCACGACGCCGGCCACGCGCATGTGACAGCCCAGCGCGTCGCGGAATTGCTGATGAGCGTTCAGCCTGATGCGCGCCGGATGCAGAGGGGGCGATCCCCAGGTCTGTCCCTCGGTGGTGAGTTCGTCGGCCGGTGAACCGATGGACATCGCCGCGACGTACTCCCCGGGGTTCTTCCACACGTCGTAGCCGTCGGGATGCACGCCAATGGGAATGTCGAGTTGCAGGGTCTGGCCGCGCTGGGCCAGGCGCTGGGAGAGGTCCGTCATCTGAGAGTCGATGATCCACTGCGCGAAGAGATGGTAGCGAACGAGCGTCGGATCCACGTCGTTCCAGCGCAGCAGTCCCGACCTCGCCACGGAGGGCCAGTGACGGAAGTCGCGTCCGAATCGCTCGCCGGCGGCGCGAAAGCGCGCGTAGTCGTTCACCTCAGGATGGTCGGTGACGTAGGAGCGAAGGCCGCTCTCGTAGAGCGCCATGAACTCCGACTGCGTCGCGGCCCAGGCCTGGATCACGTGCCGCTTGGCGCGAAACGCCTCGGCGCCATCGACGTGACCGTCTCGGACCCACGACGCGCGATGCGCGGGGGAATACGTGTCCTTCATCAAGGTTTGCGCGACGCTCGAGCGTGTCAAGAACTCCACCTGGTCCAGCGCGATCCAGCGATCGTTCCAGAAGCGTCGACTCACCGGACGATAGGGACTCGCCTCGAAATCATGGGGACCGAAGCTCGAGAGCAGGGGCAGGGTCGACACCACGGTGGCCCCCTGGTTGGCCACGAGTCGGGCGAACTCGTCCAGGTCGCCGACGTCGCCGCTGCCCCAGGAACGCTGTGAATGGAGCGAGAAGATCGGCGCCTGCACCGAGTAGGCCCGCCAGTCGCGCGAGAAACGGTGCGTGACGCCGCGCAGCGGTCGCACGATCAAGGTGGACCAGACGGTGCGCCGTCCGATCACCACGCACAGCCGGTGATAGCCCACCCGCATGGCGGGCAGGGTGAGTCCCCAGGCGCGCGGCTCCTCGGGCGACGTCTCGAGCAGGCTCATCTCGTCGGTTCGCACCGTCCACGAGGTCTCGCCCCCGAATTCGAACTCGATGCGGCATTCGAATCGGCTGAGGCGCCGGGCCATGCGCATCTCCACCTGCGACCCCACGCCTTCGTCGACCACGTAGACGGGTTCGAGGATCCCCTCGACGCGGTCGTGATGGTACCCGCGCAGGACCTGCGAGGACTGCGCGGGTGAGGTGATCATCTCCATGTCGTCGAGTGCGTTGAGCCCGTTGATCAGGGACTCGGTCGTGGCGTGGCGACTCTGGCCGCGTCCGTCAACGTAGTGGGTCTCGACGCCGCGCGCGGCGGCCAGGGCGAGATC
>JAJZFO010000208.1 GCA_021805305.1 Actinomycetes bacterium
GGCACCACGGAGATAGCCCAGATTTCGGGGTTGTTGGCGCGGCGACCCGCGCTGGCGGGCATTTTCGGGGTCGGACTCCTCTCCCTGATCGCGCTGCCGCCCTTCAGCCTCTTCGTCAGTGAGCTCTCGATGGCGCGGGCTGAAGTGGACGCGGGACTCTGGTGGGCGGTCGCCGCCTCGTTGCTCTGCGTCAGTGTGATCTTCGCGGCCGTGGGCCGCCACGCGCGACAGATGCTCTTCGGTGGCGCCGTCGCTGACGCGCCCCCGTCGGCGACGGATCGCTCCTTGGTCCTGCCGCTCGTGGGTGCGCTGGTGGTCTGTGGAGCGCTCGGTATCGTGTCGTGGCCCCTGCAGTCTCTGTTGGTGCACGCCGCGCACGGGGTCATGCCGTGATCGGGGCGACGCGAAGGAGCGAGGAGGTCTCGCCGGAGGGCCTTCGTCGGCGCGTCGCCGATCTCCTCGCCGAGGGGCGGCGTCTGGCCCTGGTGGCGGCACACGACGACGGCGACGCGCTGCGCGTCGTCTACCTGTTCACCAGCGGTGCGCCCGACGAGCGCGTGGAACTGACCCTACGCCTCGACCCCGGTCACCCCACGGTACCGAGCCTGAGCGGCCTGTCCTTCAGCGCGAGTCGCTTCGAACGCGAGATGCGCGACAGCTACGGGGTCGAACCGGAGGGCCACCCCTTCTTGCGCCCCCTGGTGCGTCACCAGCACTGGCCCGAGGGGTGGTATCCGATGCGCCGGGGAGCGGACCGCATGCCGGCGCCGCCCACGGAGACCACGTCATATCCCTTCGTCGAAGTGAGGGGCACGGGGGTGTACGAGATACCCGTCGGTCCGGTCCACGCGGGTCTCATCGAACCGGGCCACTTCCGATTTTCGGTGGTCGGCGAGACGATCCTCAAGATGACCGCGCGTCTGTGGTACGTGCATCGGGGGGTGGAACGCATGTTTCACGGGGAGGAACCCGCGGCGGGCATTGCCATCGCCGAGCGCATCTCCGGGGACAGTGCGGTGGCGCACTCACTGGCCTTCTGTCTCGCGGTCGAGGAGGCCCAGGGTCTGGACGTGTCACCCGAGGCGCGCAACCTGCGCTCGCTCCTGGTGGAGATGGAGCGCCTCGTCCACCACGTCGAGGACGTCGGCGCACTGTGCAACGACGTGAGCTTCGCGGTCGCGCACGCACGGGCGATGGTGGTGCGTGAGAAGCTGTTACGCCTGAACGAAGCCCTCACCGGTCATCGGCTCCTTCGCGGCGCCCTGGGGGTCGGCTCGACGCGCGTGCGCACCCTGCCGAGCGAGGCGACGATGCGCGAGATCGCCGACGCGTTCGAGGACGTGGTGTCACTCGCGGTGTCGCACTCGGTCGTCGTTGACCGGTTCGAGGGTACGGCGACGCTGGCCCGGAGTGACGCCGCGGCCCTGGGCACCGTCGGTCCCGTGGCGCGTGCGTCGGGACTCGAGTTCGACGCCCGACGCGACCACCCCCTCGTGGCCGGCCACTTTACGCCGGTGACCCAGTCCGCGGGCGACGTATTGGCCCGTTTCACTCAACGGGTGGAGGAGTTCCGCGCCTCAATCGACCTCGTGATCTCACGTGTGCGCGACGCGACGAGAACCGAATCGCCGCCGCCGTCGCCGCGCGACGCGAGGGGGTCGGGGGTCGGACTCGTGGAGGGGTGGCGAGGCGTTGTCGCGCATCGCGTCGAACTCGACCGTGATGGTCGGCTCACGAGGGTGCGCGTCGTCGACCCCTCGTTCTTCAATTGGCCGGCGCTGGCGGTCGCCCTCACCGACACGATCGTGCCCGACTTCCCCTTAACCAATAAGAGTTTCAACTTGTCCTACGCGGGTAACGACCTCTAGCCGCCGTCGCGCCCGCGCCACCCGTCGGCGCGACGTCAGACCGCCGACCAGCCACCGTCCACGGGGAGTATCACGCCAGTGATGTTGCTCGCCGCCTCCGAGGCCAAGAATACAATCGCCGCCGCTATCTCCTCGGGTTGGGCGATGCGACCGACGTTGGCCGAGTAGCCGCCAATCGCGGCGAGACCCATGGCGTCGGCCTTCAAGTTGACCTCGAGACTGGTGTTCACTCCGCCGGGGGCGACCGCGTTGACCCGGATCCCCTGGTTGCGGTAGACGACCGCGGCGGACTCGGTGAGGCCGACGACGCCGTGCTTGGACACGGTGTAGGCGGTACCCGCCGCGCTCCCGCGCAGACTCGCCTCGGACGCGGTGTTCACTATCGCCCCGTGGCCGCGCGCGAGCATGTGCGGCACCACCGCCCGCATCAAGAGGAATGGGGCCGTCAGGTTCACGCGTACGACGCGCTCCCATAGCGCGTCGCTGACCTCGTGGGGCCCACTCATGTCGTCCATGATGCCCGCGTTATTGATCAGGATGTCGATGGTACCGTAGGCCTCTAGGGTCGCCGTGACCAGGTGGTTGACGACATCGGGGTCGCTGAGGTCGCCCACTATTTCGAGCGCCGCGCCCCCGGCGGACTCAATGGTGGCCACCGTGTCGCGGGCCGTGGCGGCGTGCAGATCGGCCACGACGACGCGTGCGCCCCGGGCCGCGAGCTGCAGGGCCGTGGCGCGCCCGATGCCCGCGCCCGCGCCCGTCACGATGGCCGTCTTGCCCTGGAATTCTGTCGTCATGGTCGTCCTCCCGCGCTGGTGTCACCCGTGGGGCTCACCGTAGTGGGGTGGTCGAGGAATCGACAGGTGACAAAGTCACATTGGGCGACCATCGTCACGGCGCCGTCGGACCGCCCTACTGCGCCGCGACGATCCTCCAGGGGTGCTCGATCAACGCGGTCAGCGTCCGCAGGAACTGCGCCGCCAACGCACCGTCGATGATGCGGTGGTCGGCGGACAGGGTGAAACGCACGCGATAGTGCGCCACCACGTCGTCACCCACGACGACCGGCTCTCGCGACGTCGTCCCCACCGCCAAGATCGCCCCCTCCGGGGGATTGATGATGGCGGTGAATTCCTCGACCCCGAACATGCCGAGGTTCGAGATAGTGAAGGTGCCCCCGCTCATCTGCTCGAGGGAGAGGCCCTTGCCGTTGGCCTGATTCGCCAGGGCCTTGGCCTCGACGCCCAGCTCCGTCACGGTCTTGGCGTCCGCGTCCATGATCACCGGGACGACGAGCCCGTGCTGGGACGCGACGGCCACGCCGATGTTGACCCGGTTGTGCACCAGCATGACGGCGCTCTCGTCACCCACGTAGGAGGCGTTCACGTCGGGGTGCTCGCGCAGCGCCAACGCCACGGCACGAATGATCAGATCGTTGACGCTGATCTTCGGGTCTCCCTGGGCGTCGGCGAGGGTGTTGAGGTCTGCGCGCATCGCCATCAACGTCTCCGCGTCGGCCACCGCCGTCACGTAGAAGTGGGGGATCGACTGGGCGCTGTCGCTGAGTCGTCGCGCGATGATGCGGCGGGTCTTGGTCACCGGCACCTCTTGTGACGCCTTCTTCTCGTCCACGATGGGTCCGGTGGCGACGACGGGTCGCGCCACGTGGCGCGTCACCACGGGGGCGGCGGGTTCACTGAGGAGACCGTCGAGGTCCGCCCGGATGATGCGTCCGCCCGGACCCGAGCCGCGCACGTGACTGAGGTCGAGGTCGTGGTCGCGCGCCAGCCTGCGCACGAGGGGAGAGGCGAAGAGCCCGTCACTCCCACTGTGGTGAGGTAGCGGGGCGCGACTCGTCGTGGCGTGCGTGAGCGCCACCGTCGCGGCGGGCGCCGGCGCGACCACCACGGGCGGCGCCGGTGCGACGGCGGTGGCGGGTGCGGCGGGCGCCGGCGTGTCCTTACCGTTGTCGAGAACGGCGATGGGCGTGCCGATGGTGACGGTAGCCCCCTCGTCCACGAGGATCTGACTCAACGTGCCCGCCTCGTACGCCTCGTAGTCCATGGTGGCTTTGTCGGTCTCGATCTCGACGAGGACGTCGCCAATCTCGATTCGATCGCCGGGGTGCTTGTGCCACGACGCGATGGCGCCCTCTTCCATGGTGTCCGACAAGCGGGGCATCTTGATTTCAATCATGGCTTTGACCCACTTTCTTCAATCGTCGTCCGACGGCTTCGAGAGTCTGAAAAATTGCGGTAATCACGTCATCATTGGTCGGCATCGCCGCCGACTCGAGGACCTTGGAATAGGGCATCGGCACCTCGGCCATCGCCACGCGCCGCACGGGGGCGTCGAGGTAGTCGAAGGCGCCGTCGGAGATGGACGCCGCAATCTCCGCGCCGATCCCGTAGGTCAACCAGTCGTCTTCGAGCACCACCGCGGCGTGTGTTTTCTTCACCGACGCGATCAAGGTGTCGCGGTCCAGTGGGCGCAGACTCATCAGGTCGATCACCTCGATGTCCAAGCCCTCGGATTCCGCGAGGGCGTCGGCCACGTTCTTGGCGATATAGGCCATGCGTGAGTACCCGATCAGGGTGAGGTCGTGCCCCTCGCGCGAGACCTTGGCCCTGCCGATCTCGGCCGGGGTGTCGTCATCGGGGACGTCGCCCTTGGTGTTATAGAGGGCGAGGTTCTCGAGGAACAAGACCGGGTCGTCGTCGCGAATGGCGGCCAGCAATAACGCCTTGGCGTCGGCCGGTGTCGAGGGCGCGACGACCTTCATCCCGGGGACGAACGCGTAGTAGAGCTCGATGTTCTGGCTGTGGGTAGCGCCCAGCTGCTGTCCGCCCCCACCGGGGGTGCGAATGACGAGGGGGACCTTGGCCTGGCCCCCGAACATCCCGTAGATCTTCGCGGCGTGGTTGACAATCTGGTCGAGGGCCAGGAGCGAGAAGTTGATGGTCATGATCTCCACGACGGGGCGCAGTCCGAGCATGGCCGCGCCGATCGCCGCGCCGGTGAATCCCTCCTCGGCGATGGGAGTGTCCTTGACCCGCTGGTCACCGAATTCGGCGAGGAGCCCGGCGGTGATCTTGTAGGAGCCTTCGAACACGCCGATCTCCTCGCCCATCAAGAAGACGTTCTCGTCGCGGAGCATCTCGGCGCGCAGGGTGTCGTGCAACGCCTGGCGGTAGGTCTTCATCGTCATCGCACTACCTCCGGACGCGCGACCACCGCGAAGAGGGGGTCTCCGGGAAGGCGACGAGAATCGTTGGCCACGGGGGTGGCGTAGTTGTAATCGAACAACGTGGTCACGTCGGGGAGCGCACTGGCCTGAGCGAAGGCGTCCGCCGCATCGGCGCGCGCGGTCTCCTCCTCGTCAATCTTGTGCACCTGGGCGCTGGTCAGAATCTTGTCGTGGACGAGGCGATGCGCTAGGGCTGGTACGGGATCGAATTTGGCGAGTTGCGCCACCTCCTCCGCTGACCGGTACTTGGCGGGGTCGACCACCGAGTGACCACGGAGACGCTCGCACATCACCTCGAGGAGGAAGGGCTTGCCGGACCGCGCGGAGGTGAGCGCACGCTGCGCCGCGTCGAACACCGCGACGGGGTCGAGGCCGTCCACGCGTTCAGCGGCCATGGCGTAGGCGCTGGCGCGCTTGTAGATCTCGGGTTCGGCCGACGCCTTGGCCACCGTCGTGCCCATCCCCAGGCCGTTGTTGATGACGACGAAGACGACCGGCAGGTTCCAGAGGGCGGCGATGTTGAGGGACTCGTGGAACGCGCCGATGTTGGCGGTCCCGTCACCCATCGTGCACATGACGACCTCGTCGAGTCCCCGGTACTGGATGGCGAGGGCCGCGCCGGTCGCGAGGGGGAGTTGGCCGCCGACGATGCCGTAGCCCCCGAGGAGCCGATGGGTCATGTCGAACATGTGCATCGAACCACCCCAGCCCTTGGAAACGCCGTCGACGCGGCCGTAGAGTTCGGCCATCGCGCGGTTGGGATCGATGCCGCGCATAATCGCGTAGCCGTGTTCGCGGTAGTTCGTGAAGAGGTAGTCCGTGTCACGGAGGGCGGACATCAGTCCCACCACGGCGGCCTCCTCGCCGAGATTGAGGTGGCAGTAGCCACCGATGAGCGCCTCGGTGTAGGCGCGTGCGGCGCGCTCCTCGAAACGACGGATCAGCATCATGTCGCGGTAGAACGACACCAATTGAGCGGTGTCGACTTTCTTCGCCGGCGCCTTCTTGGTGGCGCGGGCCTTCGACGGGGCGGTCGCCGTCGCCGGCCTCGCCGTAGTCTTCTTCGCCGGCTTCGATCGCGGGGCCGTCACGGGGGCCGCCACCTTCTTCGCGCCACTGGTCTTCGCGGACGCCTTGGGTTTGCGCAATGCGTTATCGGTCATGGGGAATCCTTCAACGTCATGTCGTGGTGCACGGTGTCTAATTCGTATTTGAGATTAGACCCTAAGTCGCTAATCATATTTGAGATACAAACTCCGAGTCTATCTACTTTCGTGACCGTACCGGGGCGCGTGGGGACCCGCAGCGACCGTCGTGGCGTCGCTCATTGAGAGGGCCCATCTCGCCGGAGAGTCACTGCGCCACTGCGGGCGACCACGCTGGTGACACCGTCACCGGGGGCGGTCCGCGCCCGGGGTGTCGCACGGGATCGTCGGTGCGCCTGGGACTTTCTACCCTAGGTCCGCGCGTCGTCACTGGGCGGGGTCTGTCAATACTGGAGCCGTGCCGGCGCCGGGTGCGGCGCGCCACGAGTCGGGGGAAGCGCATGGCCAAAATACAGTCGACGCGAGCCCGCGGAGTCTCGACCACGTGGTTGAGAATCTTGGCGATCGCGACGTGGGCGTCGACGTTCGGCCTGATCGTCCTCGGTAGCGCGGTTCGGGTCACCAACTCAGGGATGGGTTGCAAGGGGTGGCCGCTGTGCACGGGATCTCAAGGATCGATCGCTAGTTTCCATCCCCTGATGGAGGAGTCGCATCGCCTCCTGGCCTCCATCGTCACGGGACTCATCGTCGCGCTGGCGCTCAGCGTGCGCCACAACGAGCGCGCCACGCACTTGCGGGCACCGACGCGTGCCGCGGTGGTGATCATCATCGTGCAGATCCTCTTGGGCGCTTTGACGGTGTTCGCCAATAATGCGCCCTTCACGGTGGCGTTGCACCTGTTGACCGCCACACTCTTCCTCGGCGTGGTCACGGTCGTCGCGGTCGCCGCCTTCGTCCGACCCGAGGCCACGTGGTCGCTACGACGAGGATCGACGCGACTCGGGTGGTCCGCGGTGGTGGCGCTCTACGTCATCGTGATCTCGGGATCCGTCGTGGTGAACGCCGGCGCCCAGTCCGCGTGTCCGGCCTGGCCGGTGTGTGGGAATTCCTCGGCTCAATTCGGAGTGGTGGTCATTCAGATGACCCACCGCTCCCTGGTGCTGGTCGGATCGGTGGTGGTGGTGCTGTTCCTGCTGCGGCTGCGGCGAGGTACCGGTGCCGCGCCGGGCGTGGGGCGTTTCGCCACGCTGGCACTCTTCGTGCTCGCGCTGCAGGTGGCGGTGGGGGCGATGAGCGCGGTGTGGAGTAGCCACACCGAGATTGCGGACGTCCACCTCGCCGTGGCGTCACTCCTCTGGTCGAGCGTGGTGGCTGCGTTCGCGCTGAGCGCGCAGTCGCCGTTGCCGGCGAGGGAGGCGACGCCACCAGCGCACGACGCCGCTCGTCCGCGCCGCTGAGGAACGCCACGCCGCCGGCGCACGGCCGACCTCACATCCTCAGCGGTGGCTCCAGACGCGTCCGTCGAAGAGTCGACGGGCGGTTCGTACGAAGCTGCCCGACGTCGCCACCCAGGTGTCGTCGCGCTCGGTGACGGTCGCGTCCACCGTCAGAACCCCCGAGGGTGTCGCCAGGCGCAGTGGGCCCGTCGGCGGCGAGGCCGCGGCGTGCGAGAGCGCGTCGGCGACGACGGATCCGCTGATTCGCGCCGCCACCGCGGTGCACAGGGCGATCGTCAAGGGCATCGCCCGGTGCGGTTGGGTGTGGGAGATGACGCGAATGACGAGGTCCGCGTCCGTGGCCGGGATCAACTCCCCGGAGAGGGTGATCGACTCGGTGGCCTCGGTGACGAGGCACACGAACGGCACGCCCGTGATGCGCGCCGCACCCGCGAGGTCACCCGCGAGGCCCATGCGCACCGACGCCTGGCGGCGCAGACCTTCGAGGAGTGCGAGGGACCCGCGATCCTCCTCCAGTTGGGCGGGAAGTTCGACCCCACTGAGACCCACGGAGGAAGCGTGCACGAAGACGGCGGCGTTGGCCGCGTCGATCAGGGAGACCGTCACCGGACCGCGCGTCGCCACGTCGATCGTGTCCTGGCTGACGCCGGTGGGCAACAGGCGGCCCGTGCTCGCCCCGCCCGGATCGAGGAAGTCGAGATGGACGGGGGCGCCGCGGGTGGCGACACCCGGAATGAGGAAGTCCCCGTCGTAGCGCGCGCGTCCACTTTCCACGTCGACGTCGAAGGTGGAGCGAATGATCTTGCCCGTGTTGGTGTTGTGGATGCGCACGACGCACCGTTCGCCGTCCGCGCTCACGAGGCCTTCGTCTACGGCGAAGGGGCCGACCGCGGCGCTCATATTGCCGCAGTTGGTGCGAAAGTCGAGACGGTCCTCGGCGATCATGACCTGGACGAACGTGTAGTCCAGGTCGGCGTCGGGTCGAGTTGGTTCTCCGATGACGCAGACTTTGGACAAGGACGAGACGCCGCCGCCCATTCCGTCGAGTTGACGGCCGTAGGGGTCGGGCGAACCCATCGCGCCGCACAGGAGTGTCGTCCACTCGTCGCGGTCGAGGGGCAGGTCCCGGGCGTGCAGGAGCAGGCCCTTACTCGTGCCGCCACGCATGAAGACCGCGGGAATCGCTACTTGGACCACGGCTGCCCCCCTCATCGCAGAACGACTCCGCTGCGCCCGACTCTACCGAGTGCGACGTGGGCGTTCGCTTCGCGGAGCCCGGGGTACGCGCAGGAATGAACTTCTTCGCGTCGGGGCGTCGCCCCAGAGGGATCGTCGAGGATCCTCACGGGGTCAGATCGGAGTGCGGACGGCGCGCCCTACTCCGACAGGGGGCGATTGAACTCGACGATTTCGAGTGCGTCGCCCTCACGGAGCGATTCGTGAAGGATCTGTTGCTCGCGTGCGCGTTCGTCGAGTTCTTCGACGTCGGCGGCTTCGATGCGGACGAGCTGGTCGTCGGCCGCCGGTGACGTACGAATGAGTTCGTCCAATTTGAGCTGCAGCGCCAACTGGTGTCGACTCTGCGTGTGCTGGATGACGAAGAGCATCACCAACGTCACCGCGGCGCTCGCGGCGGAGAAGCCCGCCTCCCAGTTGGGGGGAAAGCCGTCGAGGGCGAGGACGAGGGCGAAGACGAGCACCGCGAGGAAGGCCACTACTGCGGCACTGGTGCGTGACGTGAGTTCGCCGATCCAGTGCAGGAAACGGCTCACTCGACGTTGTGGTTTGGGCCACTTCATGGGTATTCCTCCGTGGGCGGGTGGACACTCGGCTCATCGAGCGCCCTCGGGCGTGGTCGTCGGTCGCGCCCGACGGGTGCATCATCCAGCGTAATGGGACGACGCCGGCGGCGATGAGGTGAGGTTGTGAAAATGATGAGATGAGGCGTCATCGCGACACGTCTCGCCGGCGCGTGGTGGCGTCGGTCGGCGTCGTTGCTTAGTGTGGCGTGATGAGTAACGAGCAATACACCCACGGACACCACGAGTCGGTCCTGCGTAGTCACCTGTGGCGCACCGCCGAGAATTCGGCGGGGTTCCTGCTGCCCCTGCTCGGGGAGAGCTCGACGGTGCTCGACGTGGGGTGTGGGCCGGGCAACATCACCGCGGACCTCGCCGCGCGAGTGGCGCACGGTACCGTCACGGGCATTGACCGCTCCGCCGACGTGGTGGCGCGCGCCGCGCACGATTACCCCGTCGACCAACACCGCAATCTTCACTTCCGCGTGGCCGACGTCACCGCGTTGCCCTTCGAGGACGGACACTTTGACGTGGTCTACGTCCATCAGGTCCTCCAACACCTGAGCGATCCCGTGGGCGCGTTGCGCGAAATGCGACGGGTGCTCAAAGTCGGCGGTCTCCTCGCGGCGCGCGACGCCGACTACGGCGGCTTCATCTGGTCGCCCGGCGACCCCGTCCTCGATCGGTGGCTCGATCTCTACCATCGCGTGACGCGCGCCAACGGGGCCGAGGCCGACGGCGGTCGACACCTGAAAGCGTGGGTCCTCGCGGCGGGATTCGATGACCTGACCGTGACGACGTCGAATTGGACCTACGAGTCCCCCGAGGAGTGCGAGTGGTGGGGTGGCCTGTGGGCGGAACGGGTGGTGCACAGCGACTTCGCGCGCCAAGCCCTCGACTACTCCCTCACGACGCCCGAGGAGCTTGAGGCGATCGCGCACGCGTTTCGCGAGTGGTCGCGCCACCGCGCGGCCATTTTCGTGATTCCGAACTTTGAGGTGCTCGCGCGTCGTTGAGTCCGGGTCATCACCAGCCCAGCGGGGAGCAACCGTACTGATCGGGAATCCACGTCTGCGTGATGCGCATCGCGACGAGTACTTGTTGCACGGGGGTCGCGTCGCCCGCGCGCGCTCCGAAGTGGGTGCCCCCGAAGTGGATCCAATTGATGTTCAAGAATCCAATACCTGAGTAGATCGGGCCGACCATGTTCCATCGGCCATCGACTTCACAGACGGCGACGCGCTGCCACTTGTCCATCATCTGTTGCAGGGTGAGGTGCAGGCGCGTCGCGAACACGCCCAGGGCCGTGGTGGCCTCGGACTGGAGCCGTTGGCGGTGATCCTGGAGCTGTTCAATCGCGAGGACCCGCGGACTGGGACCCGGGTGCCGCGCAGGGCTGTGGCGCACGTCGGCCGCGGTCGCGGGCGAGACGGGGGCGGTCACGCTGAAGAGCGCCACCGCCAGAGTCAGCAATATACGTCGCATGTCATTCTCCTGTTCGACACCGCGCGTCGGTACGCGAGTCGGCCCTGGGGCAGCACGTGCGTCACGAAGCGTGGTTCGTTTCTGGTCACCCATCGCGGGTCGTCGGGTCGCTCGCGCTGAGTAAAAGCGCACGAACAACGAAGCAGTATCTACTGCGTGACCATTCTACGACCTCCGCGTGAAAAAAGGGAGCACCGGAAGGCCGCAGGCGGTCGCAGTAGTTCCCGTTGATCAGGGATGATGATGCGACTAAAAAATTTGGCAGATATTTTCATCGCTCGCCGAGGATGACCCGATTCGAGCCCGGCTAAACCCCAGGTGGGGCCGTCTTTCTGCATGATTGTGCAGAGAAGATGAAGAAATAGTCATATTCGACCCCCGGACGTCCTTGAGCCGGGGGTGTCGCCCTCAAGGTCTTCGTCGGGGGCGACCTCGACTCCTCCCCAGTGACGGACCCCCGCGACGCGTGACGACCGGCGACGCTCGAGACGGCGGCTACGACGTCGACGGGTCGCGGTCGACGAGGACGGCCGGTACGAAGGATGGCAGGTCGGCCAACCACGTGGCGACCGCGGACTCAAAGAGGCGTCCGAAGTGCACCGTCGCCACTTCGAAGGGGTCGTTCGCGGCGGCGACCATGTCCGCTTCGAGCTGCGTGTAGTACTCGAGTTTGGCGTGGTGCAGCGCGCGGAACTCTTCGAGAAGTTGGCGCAGTCGCGCGGGCTCGAGATCGCGCGCGAAGCGGATGGTGAGCAACATCGGAAAGCGAATGACTTCGGCCGCGGGTCCCGCGTCGAGCCACTGGCGGAACGCGCGGTGTCCCGCGTCGGTGACGGTGAACTGGCGACTCGAGCGTGGACCCAACGGACCCGCGTGCAGGTAGCCCCGATGTTCGAGGGCCTGTAACTCTCGGTACACCTGACTACGCGTGAGCGTCCAATAGTCACCGATGAGCACCTCGGCGCGTTGGGAGAGGCCGTTGCCGTTCACGGGTCCGATCTGCGTCAACAGTCCGAGCATGGCCGCCGCCGTCGCGTTCAACGGTTCTTGACTATCCACAATGGACAGTGTACCTTCGAGCGCATGGATTCCCCCAGATCCGGAGTGGCGATTTCGGTCACCTCCCTAACGAAGAGTTACGCGAAGAACGTTGCCTTACGGGGAGTGGACCTCGAGATCTTTGAGGGTGAGATCTTCGCCCTGTTGGGTCCCAACGGCGCGGGCAAGACCAGTTGCGTGGAGATCCTCGAGGGCTTTCGTCGCCGCGACGGGGGAGACGTCCGCGTGTTGGGGATCGACCCGGACCGCCAACCGATGTCGCTGAAGTCCCGCGTGGGCATCGTGTTGCAATCGAGCGGCGTCGACCGTTACCTCAACGTCGCGGAGACGGTGGCGATGTATTCGAGTTACTACCCCCACCCGCGATCGGTCGACGAGATCCTTTCGCTCGTGGGGCTCGAGGCCAAGCGCAACGAGCGCGTCCTGCGGCTCTCGGGTGGTCAACAGCGCAGACTCGACGTGGCGATCGCCCTCGCGGGAAACCCCGACCTCCTCTTCCTGGACGAGCCGACGACCGGCTTCGACCCCAGTGCGCGACGCGAAGTGTGGGACGTCATCAAGAATCTGCGCAGCCTCGGTAAAACGGTGGTCCTCACCACCCACTTCATGGACGAGGCGCAGTACCTGGCCGATCGCCTCGCCATCATCGCGCGCGGTCGCATCGTGGCCGAGGGCGATCCCCAGACCCTGGCGGGTCGTGACCGCATGTCGGCCACCGTGCACTTCTCACTACCGGACCATTTGCGACCGCCACCTCAGTTGAAGGTCACGGTCACGCACCTCAACAACTACGCGATGGCCTCTGATCGGGTGACCCAGGACCTGTACGACTTGACGTCCTGGGCCCTCCAGCACGACGTGCGACTCGAGGACCTGCGAGTGGAGCGGCCGACGCTCGAGGACGTCTACTTGTCACTCACGCACGAGGACGCGTCCATCTCGGACGATGAGGTCACGCGATGAACGCGGCGGGCATGTTGGCCAATCAGTTTCGCTACGTGAACAAGACCTTCTGGCGCAACCCCGCGTCAGCCTTCTTCACCTTCTCCTTCCCCCTCATGTTCCTGGTGATCTTCACGTCGCTACTCGGACACCATTCGATTCAGATCTCCTCGACCCGGTCCGTCGACCTCTCCACCTACTACGTGGCCTCGATGGCGGCGTACGCGGTGATCACGGCGTGTTACAACAACATCGCCATCGGGCTAGCCATTCAACGAGATTCGGGCGTGCTCAAACGCACCCGCGGCACGCCGATCCCGAGCGGGGTCTATATCCTGGGTCGCCTGGCGCACGCGTTGTTCGTGTCTCTCATCCTGGTCGCGATCACCGCGACCTACGGTGCGATGTTCTACCACGCGTCACTGCCCACGGGATGGTCGTTGGCTAAGTTCCTCGTGATGCTGGTCGTCGGCGCCCTGACGTTCTGTGCACTGGGCTTCGCCATCACTTGCGTGATCCCCAACGCCGACGCCGCGCCGGCCATCGTGAACGCGAGCGTCCTGCCGTTGTTGTTCTTGTCGGGGATCTTCATTGCGTTGTCCTCCAACGCACCCACGTGGATGGTGTGGGTGGCGCGCATCTTCCCGATTCGCCACTTCGCCTTGGGCATGCAGGCGGGATTCGTCGGCACGACGTTCAACTGGGTGGACGTCGTGGTGGTCGCGGCGTGGGGGCTGGGGGCCCTCGCGGTGTCGGTGCGGTTCTTCTCATGGGAGCCACACCGATAGGCGCTCACCTCGGGCTGACGTTCTCCGTGGCGTTGAGTGCGTCGGCGGCGCAGGTGACACCTCCGCCAGGTGCCGCGAGCTGGTAGAACACGCCATTTCCCTGGTCACACCCGGGGCGACGACGATGGACGTCGGTTCGGCGTGGGCCGCGTGGGAGTCCAACGTCTCCGTCGAGGTGGCGGTTTTCGCCCGGCAGTTCGGTCACGGCGCCGGACCGTTCCTCGGGGAGAAGTCGACGTGCTCGAGGCTGAGGCCCCTCGACCGAGCCAAAGTCATCGAGGGAGGCAATGGTACGTACCCCTCGGGCCCTCGGCCTCGTCGCGCATCGAAGAGGAGACGCGACCACGGCGGGGTGCGAGGTCGTCGCGAGAATTCCGGAAGGGGGGTGCGGTTCGCGGGCCGGCGCTACGCGACGGCGGACGATGCGTTGAACACCGGGCGCAACGCCCGGCCCCGTGTTAACGCGCGCGTCCCTCGTCGGTGCTCACCGGCGCGCGGAGTCACCCGGCTCGCGGCGGCGCACCGACGCCCCCGGCGCCGAGTGAGAGCAGTCGCGTCGTGGTGCTGGCACGGCGCGTGCACACGGAGATCTTTAGTGGTACCAGGGTCGGTGCGACGAAGGGCGCGAGCGAGACCAGGACGGCGAACGCCGTGCGGGCACGACAGCCATTGGCCGGGTAGTTGGACGATTCCACGACGCCGAAGGCGTCACTCACCGCGTGCGCGGTCCCCACGATGAGGCGGGCCGGCATCTCGCCCATCGAGGCGTTACGGGCCGCGGGTCCCACGGGAGCACGGCTGTGCCCGCGACCCCCCACCACGGGCTGGACCTGGGGTACTCCCCAGAGTGCGCACGCGGGACCATGGTTCGTGAAGATCAGGGGGTAGTAGCTCGTGCCCGCGGTGCCCTGGGGGGCGCCCGCGCGGACGCTGAGGTGCGAACTCACGCAGTTCTGGACTACGACCGCGCCGGCGGGGGCGGCCGTGAAGGCGCCGACGACCACCGCGCAGGACACGAGGGTTGCACTAATCAATGAACGTATCGCCGCCATAGCCGTCCCTTCGTGTTGCGCGCCGCCGTCGCGTGCGACGTGGTTCCACCGCCGAGGCTAGAAGGTGGCGGCGTCGATCACAAACCGGTACTTCACGTCGCTCGCCACCGTGCGCTCCCACGCCTGGTTGATGTACTCCGCGCCGATGACCTCGACCTGGGACGTGATGTTGTGTTCGCCGCAGAAGTCCATCATCTCCTGGAGCTCGCTTAGTCCCCCGATCTGAGAACCGCTCAGCGAGCGGCGCTCGGCCAGGAGAAGTTCCTGATGAACTTGGATGGGTACTCCCGAGAGACCGACGATCACCAGTGCTCCGTCGAGGGCCAGCAACTTCAGGTAGGGGTTGAGGTCGAGATCGGCCGACGTGGCGTTGATGATGAGGTCGTAGCGGATCGCGTGGTCCGTCAGCGCGGCCGCGTCCGAGGTGACCACGAAGTGATCGGCGCCCAGGGCCCGCGCGTCGTCGGCCTTGGCGGCGGAGTGCGAAAAGACCGTGGTGTCGGCGCCCAGGGCGTGGGCGAATTGCACCCCCATGTGTCCGAGCCCTCCGAGTCCGATGATGGCCACTTTCTTGCCCGGACCCGCGCCCCAGTGACGCAGCGGCGAGTAGAGGGTGATGCCCGCGCACAAGAGGGGCGCGGCCCCGGCGGGGTCGAGCGACTCGGCGACGTGCACCGCGTACTCCTCGTCCACCACGAAGTAATTCGAGTAGCCCCCGAAGGCGATGGTGGTGGCGTCGCGCTCGTAGCCGTTGTAGGTGGGCGTCATGCCCTCGGTGCAGTATTGCTGGAGGCCGGCCCGGCAGCGCTCGCAGCGGCGACACGAGTCGACGAACACGCCCACGCCGATGCGTTGGCCCACCGCGAATCGCGTAACGTCCGGACCCACTTCGCGGACCACGCCGATGATCTCGTGTCCGGGAACCATGGGGAACAGGGAGCCCCCCCACTCCTCGCGGGCCTGGTGAATGTCGGAGTGGCAGATGCCCGCGTACAGCACGTCGAAGGCGACGTCGTGGGGACGTAGGTCGCGCCGGTCGAATTCGAAGGGGACGAGGTCGGTTTGAGCCGCTGTCGCGACGTAGCCACGGGTATTCATGGGGAACTCCTCAAGGGGGGACGGTAACTCTCCCCGTCACGATAGTCACCACCGTCGCGGGCTCGACCAATAGAGTGGCCCGGGGGTCGGTGAACGATGGGTGTCTCGTACGAGCAGTACTTTCGACGCGGCGACGCGGCGGACGTGTGGTCGGGGGGCGTGCACGTCCTCGCAATCACCACGCCGTGCGGAGAGTTCTCCGTGTGGACGAAACGAACGGGGCGCAACCCCGCCGTGGCCCTGCTCCTGCTGCACGGTGGGCCCGGGGCGACGCACGAGTACTTCACGGCCGCCGACTCGTTCCTGCCGGCCGCGGGCGTCGAGTACCACTACTACGACCAGCTCGGCTCGGGCCACTCCAGCGTTCCCGATGAGCCCGAGCTCTGGACGATTGAACGATTCGTGGATGAGGTCGAACAGGTCCGACGCGGCCTCGGTCTCGGGCCGGAGAATTTCTTCCTCCTGGGTCACTCGTGGGGCGGCGTGCTGGCCATCGAATACGCCCTGCGCTACCCCCAGAACCTCAAGGGGCTCATCATCTCGAACATGATGTCGAGTATCGCGGCCTACAACGAGTACGCGGCGAATGTCTTGATGCCACCGATGGACCAAGAGAAGTTGGGTCAAATCAGGGACTTCGAGACGCGCGGTCTCACGGACGATCCGCGCTACGAGGAACTGCTGATGGAGCAACACTACGTCCACCACGTGTTGCGACGACCCGTCGAGCAGTGGCCCGAACCCGTGGTGCGCTCGTTCGCTCGGATCAACAAGAAGATCTACGTGCCCCTGCAGGGGCCGAGCGAGTTGGGGGCGAGTGGCCTATTGCTCGACTGGGATCGTACGGGCGACCTTCATCGCATCACCGTGCCGACGCTGGTGATTGGTGCCGAGTACGACACCATGGACCCCGCCTACCTACGACTGATGGCCGACGAAGTGGCCGCGGGTGAGTATTGGCACTGCCCCCGCGGATCCCACATGGCGATGTACGACGATCAAGAAACCTACTTCGAGGGTCTGATCTCGTTTCTGCACCGCCACGCGTAACCAAGATGACACACGACGTAACCGGGTTGAAATATAGGGCTTAGTAGGGTTGGGGGTTGTGCAGACCCCCGCTTCGTCGATGACGACCACCCTGGTCGCGTCGCCGCGGCGCGCAGCGGCGCGAGCCGTCCTGGTCGCGTCGGCGCCGGCTCTGGCGATCTACGCGGCGTCGCGGGTCTTCGTTCTCGGCCTCTTGTCGGTGGTCGCGCGGGTGCGCCACCAGGCCCTGGGGCACTACCTCACGCGCTGGGATTCGCACTGGTACATCCAAATCGCTCGCCACGGCTACGCCCACGCGATCCCGCGTGGTCACGGCAACGCGGCGCAGGTCAACCTTGGATTCTTCCCCCTCCTCCCGACGCTCATTCGCGTCGCCCACTGGTGCACGAACCTGAGTTACCCCGCGGCGGGCGAATTCGTCACGTTCGTCGCGGGCGCACTCGCCGCCGTCGGGGTGTGGTGGATGGTGCACGACGTCTTCGACACGACGATCGCCACGCGAGCGACCGCCCTGGTGTTCTTCTCCCCGGCCGCCGGGGTCTTGAGTTTCGTCTACACCGAGGGCCTCATCATCGCCCTGGCGTCGTTCACCATGCTGGCCCTGCACCGTCAGCGCTGGGTCTTGGCCGGTGTCATCGCGGCACTGGCCACCGCGTGCGATCCGGTGGCGAGCGCCATCGTGGTGCCCTGCGCGGTGGCCGCCTACACCGCGTGGCGCTCGAGCCGCGACGCGCGCGCCTGGTGGGCGCCGGTGCTGGCCCCGGCGGGGATCGCTACCTTCTTCGTGTACCTCTGGCTGCACACGGGTTCGCCCCTCAGCTGGTACCTGGCCCAACGCGCCGGTTGGCAAGCGGGCCCCATGGGTACGGGCGTGTTCTACGCGCTGTACCGCGTCGCCCTCAACGGGGTCAACGACCTCAACTCCCTAGATCGGAA
>JAJZFO010000196.1 GCA_021805305.1 Actinomycetes bacterium
GGCGGTAGGGGCGCAGGCCAAACTCATGATTGGTCGTACGCCGAGCAACATCCAGGCGATCCGCCCGTTGAAGGACGGCGTGATCGCCGATTTCGAGATCTGCGAGAAGATGTTGCGCTATTTCATCCATCGCGTCCACCAGCGGCGCTTCGCCAAGCCGCGAATGGTGATCTGCGTCCCGTCGGGGATCACCGGGGTCGAACAGCGCGCGGTCATGGAGGCGGCGGAGTTCGCGGGGGCCCGCAAGGCCTACATCATCGAGGAACCGATGGCCGCCGCGATCGGTGCCGGACTGCCCATCCACGAGCCGACGGGCAACATGGTCGTCGACATCGGCGGCGGCACCACCGAGGTGGCCGTCATCTCCCTCGGAGGAATCGTCACCAGCCAATCGATACGTGTCGGCGGCGACGAGCTCGACGACGCGATCGTCGATTACGTGAAGAAGGAGTTCCAGTTGGCCCTGGGCGAGCGCACCGCCGAGGAGATCAAGATCCAGATGGGGTCGGCGTACCCGCTCGAGCAGGAGATGCAGGCTCAGATCCGCGGCCGCGACCTCGTCACTGGCCTCCCGAAGACGGTGGTGATCTCGACCGAGCAGGTACGGTTGGCGATCGAGGTGCCGGTGCAGGCGATCGTCGACGCGGTGAAGGTCACCCTGGACCGCACCCCGCCTGAGCTCTCGTCGGACCTGATGGAGCAGGGTATCGTCCTGACCGGCGGTGGCGCCTTGTTGAACGGGCTGGCCACACGGCTCGAGATCGAGACCAACATGCCGATCATCGTCGCCAACGATCCGCTCAATTGCGTCGCGTTGGGTAGCGGGATGTGCCTCGAAGAACTCGATGTCTTCGCGCGCATGCTCAAGACGTCACCTTCGCGCTAAGCCGTGGCATCGGACCGCTCACGGCGCCGGCTCTTCTTCAGTGGGGTGGTGGGGACACTCATCATCATCACCGTGTACGTCTCGGGAGGGGTCGTCGCGGGGGCGAGGAGTGCCGCGCACGCGGTCGTGTTCCCCTTCAGTTGGGCGGCGGACTTCGTGGCGCGCCCGGTCGGGCACCTGTTCGCCGGGGTGTTCAACTACTCCGACCTCGTGGCCCAGAACAAGCAGCTCCGCTATCTACTGGGGCGTGAGACGCTGCGGGCGGACCAGAACACCCTGGCGGCGCAACAACTGCGCCAGTTGTCCCAGGCGCTGCACGTGCCGGTCGCCGCGACGCTCGGGACGCTCCTGGCCCAGGTGACGGTGATCTCGCCGACCAACTTCTCGGCCACCGTGACCCTGGACAAGGGTCAGGCGGAGGGCGTCATGGACGGGATGCCGGTGGTGTCCGACGGCGGTCTGGTCGGACGGATCATCGCCACCTCGATGCATTCCTCGACGCTGCGCCTGCTCACCGACACCGGGTCGGTGGTGGGTGCCACCTTCGGCAACGGCCAGACGACGGTGCTGGTCTCGGGCCAGGGACTCAACAATCCTCTGAGTGTCTCGGGCATACCGGACTCGGCGTCCGTCGGGGTCGGGAGTCTGCTCTCGACGAACGGACTCCAGGGTGGGTTGTTCCCGCCGGGTCTGCCCGTGGGGCGCGTCACCAAACTCATCGTGAACCCCGGGGCCTCGACCTATTCGGTGAGCCTCGCCCCGACCGCCGACCTGAACAACCTCGCGTACGTCGACGTTGTGCTGTGGGAGCCCTCCACGTGACCCAAGCCAGAGGTCTCATCACGCTCGCGACGCTGATGGTGGTGGGGATACAGTTCGCGGTCTTCACCCAGTGGCGGTTCGACGGGGTCGTGGTCATGCTGGTCTGGCTCTGGCCGGTGGCGGTGGGTCTCACCGGTCTGACGTCGTTGGCGCTCTTCGCCGGTTTGGCGTCCGGCGTGCTCTTCGACGCCCAGAGTGCGACGCCCTTTGGTCTCAGCGCCCTGGTGGGCCTGGCCCTGGCCTTCGCCGCGTCGCGCTTGGGCAAGGAGGGGGTCGGGGACCTGGATTCGGCAGCCCTCTGGGTCACGCCCACCCTGGCGGGCGCCGCGGGTCTGGTCGCCCCCCTGCTGTTCGTCGCCAGCGGAGCATTCGCCCTCAACTTCTCGCTGTGGCGCGGTAGCCTCGTCAACTCGATGCTCGTCAACGCGGCGGCCTTCTTCGTCCTCGCGCGGCCCGTCACCCGCGTGGCCTTCGCCATGAGTTCCTCGGCCCTGAAGGGTCGACGATGAAGGGATCGTGGCGAGATCGACCCACCGCGTCGTGGTTCCAGCGGCTCTGGCGTCCCTGGGTGTCACTCAACCCCTTCCGCGGCCGCGGGCGACAGATCAACGAGCCGCGCACCGTCGGAATCCGCGACCTCGTGGCCTCGCCCGAGGAGGTTCGTGCGCGCCCCGAGCGAAGGTGGCGCATCATCGGTGGATTCTTCTCACTGCTGCTGGTCCTGCTCATGGTGCGCTTGTTCATGCTGCAGGTTCTCGAGCACAACGCCTCGGTGGCGACGGTGAACTCCAACTCGCTCCACGAGGCCACGATTCCCGCGTCGAGGGGACTGATCGTCGACCGTACCGGGACGCCGATGGTGACGAACATCACGACCACCGAAGTGCTGCTCTCGCGTCAGCAGGCCTATCTCAATCCGTCGGTCATCGGCGCGCTCGCCACCGTGACCGGCCAGAGCGTCAAGACGATCCAGGGCGACCTGACGAACCAGCAGTACGACCCGTACCAACCGGCCCCGGTGATGACCAGCGCCCCCGCCTCGGTGGTGCAGTTCATCAAGCTGCACCCCGGCGAGTTCCCCGGCGTCAGCGTGCAGTCGGTGGCCCAGCGCAGCTACCCCTTCGGCGGCCAGACGGCCTCGCAGCTACTCGGCTACGTGGGGCCCATCACCGGCGCCGAGATCGCCGCGAATCCCGGTGCGGGCTACACCACTAACTCCCTCTTCGGTAAGACCGGCATCGAGAACTACTACCAGCAGTATCTTCGCGGCGTGGCCGGTACGACCACGATCGAAGTCAGTGCGCAGGGCAGCATCCTCGGTGACGTGCAGAAGACCCCACCGCGCCAGGGTGACACCGTGGTGCTCAACATCGACGCCAAGCTGCAGAAGGCCCTGGACGGCTACCTGGCGAGCGACATCACGGCGCTACGTCACACGGTCGACCCCACGACCGGGGTCGTCCCGGCGGCACTCAACGGCGCGGCGATCGTGATGAACGTGAACAACGGTGCGGTCCTGGCGATGTCGAGCTACCCGTCGTTCAACCTGAACTCCTTCGTCAATGGATTGTCACAGTCGACCCTCAACAGTCTGTTGAGCCAGGGGTCATTCACCAACTACCCGATCCAGGGTCTCTACACGCCGGGCAGCACGTTCAAGATGGTCACGGCCACCACGCAACTCCAGACCGGGGTCTTCCCGGCGACGCAGCTGGTCAACGACACGGGTTACTACACGGTCCCGGGTTGCCTGCAGGGTGCTCACGGATGTGTCTTCCACGACGACCTGGGCCAGGGGGCGGGCCTGGTCGACCTGCCGATGGCCCTGACGGTGTCCTCGGACTACTACTTCTATCAATTGGGCTATCTCTTCTGGTCCCAGCAATCGAAGTACGGCCAAACGCCCATTCAGAACGTCGCCCACGAGTACGGCCTCGACCAGTACAGCAACATCGACCTTCCGAACGAGGTGCAGGGTCGGGTGGACTCGCCGACGGTGCGCCTCGCCCTGCACAAGGCGGCGCCCAAGGCGTTCCCCAACACGTCGTGGTACACGGGGGACAACATCGAGATGGCCTTCGGACAGGGTTCGACGGCGATCACCCCCATCGGCCTGGCCGACGCCTACGCCACCTTCGCCAACGGTGGGACCCGCTACGCGCCCGAAGTGGCCGCGGCGGTCGTGAGCCCCACCGGCAAGGTCGTGGTGCGCTACGGTCCGCGAGTCCTGGGGCACGTGAGCCTGCCCCCTTCGGTACGTGACCCGATCCTCCAAGGGCTCGAAGGGGTCGTGCAGAACCCTCGCGGCACGGCCTACGGGACGTTCCAGCAGTACGGGACGTTCTCCCAGTCGGCGTTCCCGGTGGCGGGAAAGACGGGTACCGCTTCGACGGGATACGGTCCCAACGGCAAGCACCTGGAGCCAAACTCCTTGTTCGTGGGCTTCGCGCCCGCCAACAATCCTCAATACGTGGTCATCTGCGCCATCGCGCAGGGCGGGTACGGTTCCCAGGCCGCCGCCCCGGTGGTGGCCAAGGCCTTCGACTACCTCTACCATCATCCACCCCAGCCCGTCGTGCTGACGGTCAAGAACCAGGTGGCGCCCGTGACGACCACAACAACGTCCACCACGACCACCACCACGACCAC
>JAJZFO010000302.1 GCA_021805305.1 Actinomycetes bacterium
GGGGCCAGGGTCGTCGTCGTGGGCGGCCCGTCACCCGGGAGCACCGGTCCGATGAGCAGCCAGGGCGTCTGCCAGTCGTATTGGACCTGGGTGGCCGGATCTTGACCGACGTTGTACCACTTGGCCTGATAGATGTTGCCGTCTCGCACCACGAGGTAGTGCAGGGGGTAGGGGACGCCGGGCTGCCAGATGGGGTAGGGACTGGTGGCCGGATTGTCCGGGACGTTACTGGTCGCCGCGGCGCTGACGGGGGGCGCGAGACCCGGGGTGCCCTTGAGCCCGGCGAAGACGTGCGAGAAGGCCAGGGGGTCCTGGGGGGTCCCACTGCAGGTGTTGGACAGGACCCCGACCTCGGCGTAGGCGGCGCCGCACTGCGAGTCGCGGTTGAGCGACCACATGGAAACCCGTCCGAGGTGCTGTGACGCGGCGAACACGCTCAGCGTGCGCGCGTCGTCCACCGTGAATCGCTCGGGCGCGGTGTCATTCTCGCCGATCATCACGGTGACGCCGAGGTGGTTCCAGAGTTCGGTGCCCGACAGGGTGATGCCGTAGCGCGAGAAGAGGCCCGCGAGTTGACCGTCGACGGCACGAAGCGCCGACTCGGTGGCCGCCAGCATGTTCGAGGGTGACGGGCTGAAGTCCATCGCCATGATGTTGACGCCGGCGAGGGCGACCTTGGCGTGCAAGAACTCCCTCACCACCGACATCGCGGTGGCCTGGAGCCCATTGGTCTCACTCGGCAGGGTCAGCCAGACCGCGAGGTGGCCGGCGCGGTGGCTCACCGTCTGCTCGACTCGCGCGACGGCCAGAGCGCGGCGCTGTATCGACGCCCAGTTGTCGAGGGCCGCACCTTCGATGTCGAAGTCGATGACACTCGCGTGGTAGCGCTCGATCACCTTGAGGTAGTCGCTGGCGAGCGTGTTGACGTTGGCGCAGGCGAGCGAGAGCTCGGTGTTGTCGCGCCCGCCGAAGGAGATGGCGATCGACCCGCCGATGGCTTCGTACTGCGTGACGCGGTTGTCGAGGCTGAGGTTGGACTCCGCCTGAGCGAGCGAGTAGCTCGCGCCCCACGACGGGACGCACGAATGCGGCGTCGCGGCCACGACGAAGCCGAGCACCGCCTGTCGCGCCGGATTGGCCGACGGGTCCTGGAACTGCAGGGTCGGCGTCAGCGTGGTGTCCACGTAGGGCGCGAACCAGGTGGACTTGGTCACGGCGTGGGTGGCTCCCGCCACCTGGTCCTTCACCCAGATCGTGGCGCCCGCGAGGGCGCTCGCGAGCACGATCAGGGCGAACGTGACCCGCCAGACCGAGAGTTGGGGCTGGCTCTCGGGCGACGAGTCCTCTGGCGTGCGGACGTTGAGTTCGGTCATCGTTCTGCGTGTTCCATTCTTCGTGGTGGAGCGACCACTGATGGGCTACTTCGTTGCGGCACCGGACCATCGGCCACGAGGACTTGTGCCCGTTGTTCCTGATGGCCTACAGTGTCGAGGCCATCGAGTTTATCAGTTGGCACGCCCACTCGGGCAATTTCCATCGTTGCATTACCCCCGTAACCGAAATTCGGAGATACTTGTGACCATTTCCCGAGCAGTTGAACCTGACGTCGCCCGGCGGCGCACCTCGTCGCGAGGTCGTGCCAACCCACTGCCGGCGGTGGCGGGTCCGATCGGCGAGCGCCGCATCGCCCTCGGCCGACTCGCGGTGATCGCCACGGTCGTGGCCTGGATCTCGTACTTCGTCCCGTGGCTCACTGGCCAGTTCATCGACGGCGGTGCGCACACCCTGCGGGCCAAGATCGAAGCGGTGTCCTATCTCGTGGTGGTCACCCTCCTCACCGCGTCAGCCCTGTCGTACCTGGTGTGCCGCCTGGGCTTCTTCTACCGCGTGCGCGACCACTCCCGCGTCCCTCGGGCGGTCCTTGACAGTTTCTTCGCGCAGTCGATGCCGTCGTTGAGCGTCATCGTGCCCTCGTATCGCGAGGAGGAGCGCTTCATCCGCAACACCCTGCTCTCCGCCGCGCTCCAGGAGTACCCGTATCTTCGAGTGACGCTGCTGATCGACGATCCCATCGCTCCCTCGAACCCGCACGACCGTGAACTCCTCGAGACGGCGCGGCGAATCCCGGGCGAGGTGCAGGCGATGCTGCACGCGCCGCGGACCCGATTCAACGACGCTCTCGAGGATTTTGAGAACTCCCTAGGGTCGACGATCCTCGACGAGGGGCAGATGCTCGAGTTGGCGTCGCACTTCGATTTCGCGGTGAAGTGGCTGGACGAACTCGCCCACGGTCTGCCCGTGGTGGATCACGCCGACGAATTCTTCGCCGAACACGTGCTGCGCGGGCTCGCGGCGGACCTCGCCCTCACCGCGGCGGCGATTCGTGGCGCGGCCGACCAGGGTGTGGTCCTGCCCGCGTCGCGGTTCCATCAGCTCTATCGACGCCTCGCGTGGACGTTCCGCGCCGAATTGAACAGCTTCGAGCGCAAACAGTACGCGAACCTGTCGCACGAGGCCAACAAGGCCATGAACCTCAACAGCTACATCGGCCTGATGGGTCAGAGCTTCCGCGACATCGAGACGGTGGGTGGGCGCATGCTGTTGCCCACCACGCACGGCGCGCGCGACCTCTTCGTCCCGGATCCCGATTACGTCTTGACCCTCGACGCCGACAGCGTCCTGCTGCCGGAATACTGCCTACGTCTGGTGCATCTGCTCGAACAGGGCGAGCACCAGCGCGTGGCCGTGGCCCAGACGCCCTACAGTTCCTACCCCGGTGCCGCCACGCGTCTCGAGGTGATCGCGGGGGCGACCACCGACATCCAGTACATCGCCCACCAGGGGATGACGCACTACGACGCCGGCTTTTGGGTGGGTGCCAACGCCGTCTTGAGAAAGGAGGCTCTCAACGAGATTCGCGAGACGACGCACGTGGGGAACTGGGAGGTCCACCGTTACATCCAGGACCGCACGGTGATCGAGGACACCGAATCGACCATCGACCTGCGCGAGCACGGCTGGCAGGTCCTCAACTACCCCGAGCGCCTGAGCTACTCGGCCACGCCGCCGGACTTCGGCGCTCTCAGTATCCAGCGACGACGCTGGGCCAACGGCGGACTCCTGATCTTGCCCAAGCTGCGACGACAGATCCGTGGCCGTCGCCGTCGCGGCGAACCCACGCGCTTCGGTGAGGCGTTCATTCGTCTCAACTACATGGCGTCGATCTGTTGGAGCTCGCTGTCGCTGGTACTGCTGCTGCTCTACCCGTTCAACAACGCTCTCTTGTTGCCCCAGCTGGCGGTGGTGCCCTTGCCGTACTTCGTCGCGGTGGCCAACGACCTGCGCGCCTGTGGCTATCGCCGACTTGACGTGCTGCGGATCTACGGACTCAATCTGATCCTGTTGCCCGTCAACCTCGCCGGCGTGGGCAGCTCCATCGTGCAGGTGCTGGTCGGGGACAAGAGCGTCTTCGGGCGCACGCCCAAGGTCCAGGACCGCACGGTGCCGAACCTGCTGTTCATCGTCTCGCCCTACGTCCTGGCGGGCTTCGCCGGCTTCACCCTATGGCGCGACGTCCTGGGTCATCGCTGGGACAATGGTGCCTACGCCGCGTTGAATCTGGTCACGGTGACCTACGCGATCGTCGCATTCATCGGATTGCGCCACAGTGTCGCCGACACGTGGCGCCACGTGAAGGTCCGTCTCTACAAACCGGTCAAGCCCACGCCGCGCGTGACCTTGACGCCAGCGGCGGTGGTGGCGCACCCACCCGCGCTCGACTGGGCCACGGTGCTGCACTTCGGCACCGTCGACGCCGGTGCGCCGCGGGCGCCGCGGGTTCCCATCGCGCGGGTGAACGTGGACCTCGAGGCGTCGCTCGAGCGCCTCAATACGGCGCCCGCGGTGCATCGTGAGCGTGACGTCGCGCCCTTCGTCGCCCAAGGTCGTTTCGCCACCTTCCATACCGTGTTCCAGTCCATCTGGGACCTCGAGTCGCATCGTGAGGTCGGATTCGAGGCGTTGACCCGCTTCGACGACGGCGTCGCGCCCGATGACTGGTTGGCCGCGGCGGCGCGGCGCGGCGACGGACTCGATCTGGAGACTCGCATGACGCGCGCCGCGGTGAAGGCAGCTCGCGCTTTGCCGGCGGGGGCGTGGTTGGCGCTCAACGTCTCTATCGACCTCGTGACCAGTGACGCGCTCAAGGAGATCCTCGCCGAGGTCTCACGTCCGGTGATCCTGGAGGTGGACATCGACACCGTACGCACCGGCGCGGCGTACCTGTCGTGGAGCCGCGACCTCCCCGGCGACGCGTCGCTCGCCCTCACGGGCCTC